>JAURJO010000003.1 GCA_030832235.1 Verrucomicrobiota bacterium | reverse complement strand
GCAGGTCTTGTTTTGTCAGTTTGATCGTCTCAGCGTTCGGTTTCGGGCGGGTCATGGTTTTCCTTCCTTGGGTGGTTTTTGGTTTGTTCACCCTACCACCTACCATGATCCGCCTTTTTGCTGAACATTCCCGACACTATCTGGTTCACTCGCTCGCGATGGTCCCAGAGTTGGTCGAGCAACTAGGAACCGGATCCGTGTGAATCCGCGTCCATCCGTGGTTGCCACCCCGCCGAGCGATACGGAAGCGCGTCACGAACCACCTCGCTTGGAAAAGAAGCACGGGAAGTGCGGAAAAGTGACATCGCCCCCACGGTTTCCATTTCCTCCTGTTCCAACCCGGCAAACCGGACCTGAAGGAGGGAACGGGGCGCAGAGCGCCCATTCCCGTTCCTCCGTGGTAATCGTCGCTCAGAACGTGAAGCGCGCGGAGAACTTGATCGTGCGCGGGGCGCGGAGAATGAAGCCGTTCGGGATGGCGACTCCGTTCGTGTCGCGGTAGCCGCCATCAAACGTGGAGACAATCGGGTCGCGATCATCGAGCACGTTCTCCACGTTCAGCGCGAAGCGCGTGGGGATGTTGCGGAGGCGCGTCGTGTACCCGAGGCGCAGCGAGGTGGTGAGTTGTTCTCCACGGTAATAGAAGGTGCTGCGGATCGTGCTCACATAGGTGCGGCCGGTCCGGGCCGCACCGCCGCCAATCGATAAGCCCCGGAATGAGCCCTCGGAGAATGTGTAGTTCGCAAAGGCGTTGGACGTGTAGCGCACGAGGCCGGTGCGGGTGCGGCCGGCGACGTTGTTGTCGAGCGTGACCTGGGCGTTGGTGAGCGCGTTGCGGAGCGCGGTCGACGCCGTGGGATTCGTCGTAAGCCGCGCGGCCGCGTCCCACGCGGCGAAGTTAGCCGCGTAATAGGCGCGCTGGCCCGGCAACGCATCGATGAACTCGGAGTCGGGCTTGCCGTAGCTCGCCTGCACGCGGAGCTGCTTGGTCGGGTTGGCGGTGAGCTCGATCTCATGGCCGCTCACATGCAGCGCCTCCGTGTCGTCGTACGCGAGCGTGCCCAGCACGGGGTTGCGCGCCTCGCCGCGCGCGTCGAAGTAGTTGTTCCAGATGCCGCCGAAGCCGATCTTGGTGCCGGTGATGCGGTCCTGGGACTTGGAGTCGTAATAGCTCACCGTGGCGTAGTACTTGCCGTCCCGGCTGGAGAAGCGCAGCCCGGTCTCGAGGCCTTTACCGGTGGCGGGCCCGAAAGGCACGCCGCTCAGGCTGGGGTTTCGGCCGGGGCCGATGGGATCGAAATTCTTCGACCAATTGGCGTAAACCCCGACCGATCCGAGGTAATAGATCGCGCCGGCGGAGTAGGTGGTGCCGCTCGCGCCATCCTGCACGACGGTGAGCGGGCCGCCGATGGTCCGCGCGATGGTCTCAATCTTGTAGTGGTCGTAGCGGTCGTGGCGGGCGCCGACGAGGATGCTCAACTTGTCGTCGAACAGGCGCGCGTGCGTGAAGCCGGCGACGTGCTTGAGGTTGTAGTCCTCGTTGAAATCGAACCAATGCGTGGGCCAGGGCGCGTAGGCTATGTTCAGGCCGCCGACGGACGAGGGCAGGCCGATGACGGGATGCGTGTTGTCCTCGTAGATGCGCGTGCGCACGAGATTCTGGTCGGCGACGGTGATGCCGCTGTTGAGGATCTGCGCGTTGTACTGGCGGGCCGTCCAAGTGATCTTCTGATCGCCGGCGGAGACACTCATGGTCTGCCGGTAGGGCGAACCGAGGAACTTGGTCTCGAGGCGGTAGGTGAGTTGGAAGCGGGTCTCATCCACGCCGCGGTCCTGCGTTTGCTTGGAGAGGAAAAATTCACCGAACTTTTTCCCGAAGTTCGGGTTAGCCTGTCCGTTCGGCATCTGACGGTTGATATCGAGCGCCCAATTCCCGACGCCCTCGTAATTCTGTGAATCACGCGAGTCCTGATAGTAATAGCGCGTAAGCGTCGCCTCGAGGCGTTCAGTGAACCGGTGGTTCAGCCAGACGGTGACATTCTGGTATTCCGGTCGGGAGATGGCGTCCTTCGGCGCGATGGTGAAGGAGCGCGAAGGCATGACGGGGATGCGCGAGCCGTCGAAGGTGATGGTGCCGTTGGTGATCACGCTGGGGTACCAGCCGGTCTTCGGCGCGAGCGGGAGGAAGTAGCCGTTGGAGCGGTAGCCGCCGGCCCAGTTCTGCAGGCCGAGCTCGGGCTGCCCGGCGATCCAGACGCGAAACACGGGCAGACCGGTGATCGCGGCGACGGCGCCGCTGGCCGTGGAGAGCGGCGAGCCCCAGGTGTTGGCGACGGTGCCGTCGTGGCGCGTCACGCCCTCGGCGGCGGTGCTCCGCAGGAAGGTGCGCTCAGCCTTGCTCTTCTCGCCGTCGACACGGAGGGAGGTCCGGGCGCCGAGTTTGGACGTCACGGCAAGGGTCGCGGCGCGCTGAAAGTCCTCATCCTGATCACGCCAACCACGGAAATGCTTTTCGAGAACGTTGAGGCGGACGGCGAGCTTGGGGCTGAGGCGCCGGTTGATGTCACCCTCGAAACGGAAGGTGCCGTTCGAGTCGGTCGTGAACTGGGTGGCGATGAAGTCCTGGTCGAGGCGGGCCTGCTTGGTGTAAGTGCTCATGACACCGCCAATGGTGCCGACCCCGAAGAGGATCGAGTTGGGGCCGCGATCGAACTCGAGGCGCTCGATGTTGTAGGTGTCGGCGCTCTGGTAGAACGTGAAGTAGTTGCGGGTGGGACCGGAGCCCCCCTGGAGCGACTGGCCGGCGCCGCGGAAGTTGAAGTCCCAGTCATTGAACGGAGAGGAACTTTTGCCCGCGTTGAGATCGGAGGGGATGACGTTGACGCTCCACTTGAGCGCCTCGCGAACGTCGGTGATCGCCACGTCGTCAAGGAACGTGCGCGTGAGGGAGGAAATCGCGGTCGGCGTGAGCTTGATGGGCGTCGCGGTGCGGCCGCCGGCGAGGGAGTCGACGGCGATGTAGCCGGCGTCCTTGTCGGTGTTCACAACGAAACTCTCGAGCACAACGGCCTCCTGCGACGGGCTTGAAGGCGCGGATTGGGCGACCAATGCGGCGGCGGTGGCGAGAGCGAGCAAAGCAAGGTACGAGGTTCTCATGGCGATATTCAGGATCGGAGAAGGCACGATGGAAGGTCGTTCAAGGCGCGAGCACAAGAACGCCGAGATCACTGGCACCATCCTCGCGCGGGACGCGGCGCCACGTCAGCTTGAGCGACGGTTGGTGAGGACGCGGGCCGGAAACCTGCACCGCTGCGGTGGCCCCGAAGCGTACGCCGGGCGCGGGCTTCATCCCAAGCTGTTCCCAAGTGATGCGCGCCTGCACCGAGAATCCCTCGGCGCGCCGCACTACCTCCGCGATCAGCGGCTGCCGGCGCACCAGGTCGCGCGCGGCGCCGTTGGAGAGGAACGAGAACGCGCGATCCTCGGCGGGATCGTGGGCGAAGCCGTCGCCGCGCGGATCAACCAGCAGTTCGACCGCCTCCCGGCGGCGGTCGGGGCGATCGGAACCGGACGGTGCGTCCATCGTCTCCGCATGAAAAACCAACGCCTCCTCGTCCCACGCGAACGCGAAGCGCAGTGACAACGCAGGATCTCCCGGGCGCACGTCGGCGTTCGAGTCGCGGTACGCAAGGCCGTCGACCATTTGCCAGTCCCACTCCGTCACCGGGAGCGTCGCCCGCCGCACGATCGCCTCCCTCCTGGGCGACGGTGCGGAGGGGCCGGCGAGCTCGCGGCGCGCGACGATGGCGTTGTTCGCGCCGAATGCCGCCTCCGCAAACTCGGGGATCGCGCGGCGGCCGGCCTGCGTGAGCGGATCCTGCTGGAACCAGCCGCGCACGCCACCTCCGTCCGCGAGCGTGTTGGCGAGCGCGATCACGAGCGCGGCCCGGTCGCGCGCGCTTCCGGATTCGAACCCATCGGCGGTGGGGCTCGCCGCGGCCAGCGCGGGAAAATGCTCCACCAGCAAGGCAAACGTAAGCGGATCAGCCGCGGTTTCGCGGCGCGCGTAGGCCAGCTGCGCGGCGGAGGCCCCGGTCATGACCTCGCGTTCATCGAGCCATAGGCCGGCGAGAAGCTGGTCGGGCACGGTGGCGGGAGCGAGCACGTGGACGGGGCCGATCGGGACCGGGGTGCGGGTGAGCGCGGCCCACGCTTCGGGCGGGCGGGTCCGCGCGGCGACTTGAAGAAAAGTCGCCAGCCGCCGCGCGGAGCCGAGTTCGGGCGAGGCCGGGGGGGATTCTCCCCATTGGATCTCGGTGAGACGCTCGGTCGCTTCGGTCGCGAGCGCGGGGAGCGCCCGCCGGAGGGTCACCAGGGCCGCGGCATGGTGCGCGAGCTCGACCTCGTCGGCCGGCGCGTTCGCGGCGGCGAGCCATGCCCGCGCGGACTTCTCCGCGTCCGGCTCCGGCACGAGGCCGAGCGCGCGGGCGCCGAGGAGGGCGCCGAGCTGGAGGCCGGCGGATCCGGGCACTATCGCCTCGTTGGCGAGGGTGCGCCACATCCGGCCAGCAAGCTCGCGCAGACCGCCGGACTCGGCCGAGGTGAGCGCGCGACGCGTCGTGACGAAGCCCGCACGGGCCAGCCCTCTCCGCACCTCGGGGGCGCGCATAAAGAGAGCCCACACGTGGCCGGTGCGGGCGTTTTCCGCCTGGATGAGCGTGATGCCCACATCGATACCGATCACGTCGGGCGCGACCCAGCCGGAATCGGGGTTAAAGGCGTCGACGAAGCCGTAGTGCTTCCAGATGCGCGCACCGTGGGACTCGCGCATGTGGCGCAACGTGAGCAGGGTCTCGCGCGGCGCGAACGGCAGCGAGCCCGCGGCGGCGCAGGGCACGAGCGTGCCGTCAAGCGAGCCGCCGTCGATCGAGCGCGGCGGGCCGCCCCACGCGAGGTAGCCGCGCGCGGAGTCGGAAGCGGTCACGCCCCAGAGTTTTTCGCCCCAGCTCGGGAACCGCGACGCCAGTTCGAGGCAGAACTGCCGGTGGGCGAGCGTCGCCAGCACGGAATTACGCTCGTAATCGGCGAACGCGTCGCGCTGCTCCCGGAAATCAACGTAGGCGTGGGAAAACTGGTGGATGAAGAGCGGTGCGCCCGCGAGAAAGTGCCTGCCACCGTACGTGATCGCAGGCTGGCGCTTCCACGCGTTCCAAGTGGCCGCCGGCAACGGGTGCGTGGGGCTGCCGAGGGCGAGCAGGTTCATGCCGAGATGCTCCGAGTAATTGCTCCACCGGTGGCGCGAAAACCCTGTCTCGTCGCGCCAACTCGACGCGAGCGTGCCGCCCCCATTCAGCATCCACGGCCAGTCGAGGCTTTCGGCGATGCCGTTGACGAGCCCGGTCACCTCCGGGTCGCCGAAATACTCACGGGCCACGATCGCGCCGAAAAGGAGGAGGCTCGTGTCGATCGGCGAGACCTCGCACTCCCACGCGCGCGCACCGGATTCAGCCTCCATGAAATGGTAGAAAAAGCCGTGGCGCCGTGGCGCCTCCCGCGCGAGGAAGCGGAGCATGGCGCGGACACGCTCGAGCGCGGTGTCCCGCGTCACCCACCCGCGCTCCACCGCGATCGTCCAGCCGGCGAGCGCGAAGCCCGAGGACGCGATGCTGGCCTTGCCCTTCCGCGGTCCGCCGGTCGCGAACGCGCGGTCGCTCACCAGGTGGGTTCTCGGGTGCGTCTGTTCCTCGAAGAATCGAAACGAGGCGCGCTGCAGCTCATCGAGAAACCGATGGTCATCCGCTCCCAGCTGTGCCGCCGGCACCGCGCCGACGATTCCAGCCGTCGCCGGCATCGCCAGCACCAGTGCGAGGCTCGCGAGGGTACCGCGAACGATGGCCACGTGACGGCGCGGAGCGGTGAACGGACGGGATCTCACAAGCACTGGGGAGGGGGCCGGGCACCCTTGTGACCTCCGCCGTCGCCTCAAGGAAATATTCCAGTTCCGCGGAGCAGGCCAACGGCGAAGGGTCGGACGCTTACGAAGGACCAAGGGCGCAGGGGACCAAAGGACCTAAGACACGTGATTCTCTCCGCGTTGCATCGTCCTACCGTTTTGCGCCATCTGCGCCTTTTCGCGGCCAACCCCAAAATAGCCGCGAAGAAGCTCAAGAGCCGCAGGAACCGGGCTCACCCACCCGCCTACCACTTCATCCGCGTGAATCCGTGTCCATCCGTGGTTGCCCCCTCGCGGAGCGATTCGGAAACGCATCACGAACCCCATCGCTTGGAACAGAAGGCCGGGAAGTTCGGAAAGACCTG
>JAURJO010000214.1 GCA_030832235.1 Verrucomicrobiota bacterium | reverse complement strand
TTCAAATGCGAGAACCTGCAGAAGATGGGGGCGTTCAAGGCACGCGGCGCCGCCAACGCCGTCTTCTCGCTCACCGACGCCGAGGCGCTGCGCGGGGTCGCCACCCACTCCTCGGGCAACCACGCCGCCGCTCTCGCGCGCGCCGCCAAACTGCGCGGTATCTCCGCCCATATCGTGATGCCGACCAACTCGGCGAAGACCAAGGTCCGGCTCGTCGAGGGCTACGGCGGCAAAATCACCTTCTGCGAGCCCAACCAGGCCGCCCGCGAGGCGGCTTGCGCGGCGGTGATCGGCCGCACCGGCGCCACGATGGTTCATCCCTACGAGGACGAACGCGTGATGGCGGGCCAGGGTACCGCCGCCGTGGAACTCATGGAGGACGTCCCGGAACTAGACCTCGTGCTTTGCCCCGTGGGCGGAGGCGGCCTCCTCGCCGGCACCGCCATCGCTGCCAAAACCCTGCGGCCCTCGGTGCGCGTCGTGGCGACTGAGCCCGCGGCGGCCGACGATTCCGCGCGTTCGTTCCGCGCCGGCCACAGACTGCCCGTGGTCGCGCCGAAGACCATCGCCGACGGTCTCCGCACCTCGATCGGCGAACCGAATTTCGAAATCACGCGGCGATGGGTCGACGACGTCGTCACCGTCAGCGAGGACGGCATCATCGCGGCGATGCGCCTGATCTGGGACGCAGTTAAAATCGTGGTCGAGCCCTCCGCCGCCGTGCCCTACGCGGCGATCATGGAGGGCCGCGTGGACGTTGCCCACCGCCGCGTCGGCATCATCCTGAGCGGCGGCAACGTCGACCTCGACCAACTCCCCTGGACCGCCCAACCACCCGCCTCATGAAAAATCTCGCCCGTCTTTTTCCGTTCCTCGTCTTGCTTGTTCCCGCGCTTCACGCCGCACCGAAGGTCTTCCTCGCCGGCGACTCCACGATGTCCGACAAGCCCCTCGACCTGCCGGAGCGCGGCTGGGGCATGGCGCTCGGCGCGCAGCTTGATCCGGCGGTGAAGGTCGACAACCGCGCGATGAACGGCCGCAGCACCAAGAGCTTCATCGACGAGGGCCGCTGGGCGAAACTCACCGCCGATCTTTCCGCGGGCGACTTCGTGATCATCCAGTTCGCGCACAACGACGAGAAAAAGGAGGATCCGAAGCGGTACACCGACCCCGCGACGTCATTCCGTGACAACCTCCGCCGCTTCATCGCCGAGACGCGCGCCCGCGGCGCCACACCGATCCTCGCGACGCCCGTCTGCCGCCGGAAGTTCGACCGCGAGGGCAAACTGGTACCCACCCACGGCGCCTACCCCGAGGCCGTACGCGCGGTAGCGCGGGAAGAGAAGACACCGCTGCTGGAATTGGAGCAGGCGACCGCCCGCTGGCTGCAGGCGGAGGGCGACGAACCCTCTCGGCGTTTCTTTATGTGGATCGCGCCCGGAACGCACCCGAAGATCCCCGACGGCAGGAAGGACGACACCCACTTCGTCGCCGCCGGCGCGGAAGCCGTCGCGGCCCTCGCCGCCGCCGAGATACGCACTCACGCCCCCGCCCTCGCCCGCTGGCTGCGGAAGTGAAGGCGCGGGGCCGCTGAGGGGACTCCGGATTTTGGAAACCCGGCGGACGTCGGGGGCAATGATCGTTCAGACCAGTCGCGAGGCCGCCTCGAGCGCCGAGGAAAAGTCCGCGAGTTTCTCCCTCCGGGCGAACGCGCGGAAGCGCCGGATTGCTCCGGGCGTCAGCTTCACCGTCTTGCGCAGCTTACCCGAGGGCTTCCGGCCCGCGCCGGGACGCGCCCCGCCGTGCGTGACCACGGCCCGGGAGGGATCAAAATAGTCGAGAACGTCCCGGCCCCGGTTGAGGCGGCTTTCAAGATTGGCCGCCGTGGTCGGTCCCGGTGATTTGGTGGAAGAAGGTTTTTTCATGGATTCGGGAGCGGCGGGCGGAAATCAGCGGGAAATGGTCGTCCCGTGGCGCGTAGACCACCGTCCAAAGCTTTCCGGCCATGAACCCGATGGCGAGATGCCGCATCTCACCGGGATTCGTGGAGGGAAGCGTCACGATGGTTCCCCGCCAAAGAGCGGTGGCTTCCGTCAGGCTTATCCCATGTTGGGCGAGATTAGCGGCGCTCTTTTGCAGGTCCCGAGCGAACTTTACCCCCTCGATTTCGTACATACGATATCAAGTCTGGCGACAGTTTTTAGGCCTGATTGGACCCCGGACGGGATGGGCGGAGGCGTGTATCATCGCTCGCAGCCAAACCGAACCCGGGCTGGCCACGAGTTGCCACTGACCCCGAATTCAAGGGCGAAAGGGGAATGCCGCGAAACGCTGCCGCGACGAGGCTCCATTCTCGACGAAGATTCACGTCTGATGCCTCCCAGAAGGCCGCCGACGCAAGGACGCGGGCGAAGAACGATGGGCACGGGACTACATTCCTTGGGTTTGACCCTGTCCGCCGCCTCCCCTGCGATCGCAGCCCTCTCCTGATGGAAGCTCATCGTCATCCCAACACCTTCGGAACCGGCTGGAAGCATCACACCCGAGAGTTCCTCATGCTGTTCGCCGCCGTCACTCTCGGTTTTTTCGCGGAGAACCTGCGTGAACATTACGTCGATCGCATCCGTGAGCGGGACTACCTGGCCAAAATCGCGCAGGATCTGCGCACCGATATCAGCGCCATGGAAAAGTTTACTGAACTGGAGCAGGCGCGCCTTGGCGCAGGGCAACGCCTGCTAGAACTCTACAACTCGGGCGAATTTCGCCAGGCTACCGCGGAGTTTTACCTGCAATGCCGAGTGTTCATGCTGCACAGCTCATTCGTACACACTAACTCTGGTTTCATCCAAATGCTGCACTCGGGCCGCATGCGTCTCATCCGCAGCCAGAAGATCAACGATTCCATCCAGAGTTATGAGTCCGCGGTCGAGCGCTACCGCGACACTCAAACCCTTAACGACATGCAGATGGAGGATTTGCGACGTTGCGCAGCCGACGTGTTCGATACCCGCGTGGTCAACACGATGCTCATTCCCGACCGTAAGCCGCTCGACTTGCTGACCTATTACCGTCGTCCGCCCGGAAATCCGGCGCTGGTGACGGACGACGATAAGGTGATCAACCGGATGATGCAGTTCGTGTTCACGACGCAGAATCTCGAGGGGATCCGGCGGAGCCGCCTGCGCGAGCTGCGCGAGTCTGCTATCGCCCTGATCGGGATGATCGAGGCCGCCAATTAGCCTTCGCGACCGCCCAAGGTCCTCGCCCGAAAAGGGAACACGGCGGGCAAGGCCCCGATGCCACGTCCAACCCAACGTGAACGGCCCGGAAATCCGCGTTTAAAAATCGGGGGCCGCAGGAAACGAAGATTGGGCGACGTAGATCGCGGAAGACGCGGAGAAATCCAGCGACCGCAGGCGCGGGTTCGGCCTGACTTTTGCGCCTGATGCGCCTCGTTGCGGCCATTTCTTGAGTTGCCCGAGATGAGGCTCAGGAAGCGCAAGAGCGGGGAGGACGAGGTCACCCCGAGGTTTCAGCCGGTGGATCGGACTCCGTGAACTCGGGTCGGGCCTCTGCGCCCTCTGTGTCCCAACTCAACTCCCCTTCGGTTGCGGCGGAGCCG
>JAURJO010000213.1 GCA_030832235.1 Verrucomicrobiota bacterium | reverse complement strand
GTGTCCGGACTTACCGTGCTGAGCGAATTTGTAGATGCTCGGGGCGAGCGGGAAACGCGCCTGGCTGGCGGTCATACCCGTGAGCACCTGACCGCCGCGGACCGACTCCGGCAGGTCCTTGTCGAACATGTCGTGCAGGACCGGCTTGTAGTCCCAGGTCTCGAACTGCGACGGCGAACCGGCCTGGAACAGGTAAATCGCGCGCTTCGCCTTGGGGGCGAAATGAGGCGCGCGCACCGCAGCCGTCGCCGGCGTCGAAGCGAAGGCGCGGCCCGCCCCTGCCCCGATTAAACTCGCAAGGCCGGCCCAACTGAGCGCGTTGATCCCGCGTCCGAGGAAGTGCCGCCGGGTTTCCAGCGAGAGCCACTCCTGCTTCAGGCCGAGGGGAACGTGCGGGAGGTCCCAGACGGTCGGCTGCTCCCCGCAATGGTCGGAACAGAGATCGACGTCCTTCGCGAAAGGGTTCGGGTGGGAATGCATGGTCGGGCCTCCGGATTACTTGTTGAGGAACTCGTCGAGGTTGAGGAACTGGCTCGCGACCACGGTCCACGTGGCGAGCTCGGCCGTTGGCAAGGCGGGGTCGGCCAGCGACTCCCCCACCTTCACCAGGGACACCGCAGCCTCCGGATCGGAGGCGTACTTGGCGCGCACGCGCTCCGCCGAACCAAGCAGGGATTTGATTTCGGCGGCCTGCAGGGGACGCGCGAGCGTTTCGCGCGCAAGGAAGTCGAGACGCCGTTCAGACGTGGGGGCGGCGGCGACGGCGCGCTCGGCAAGCCGTCGCGCCGACTCGACCCACTGCGGGTCGTTCATCGTGACGAACGCCTGCAGCGGCGTGTTGCTGCGCGTGCGGCGTGAGCACACGACCTCGCGCGACGTCGCGTCGAAGGTCTCGAGACTGGCCGGCGGCGAGGCGCGCTTCCAGAAGGTGTAGACGCTGCGGCGGTAGAGACCCTCCCCCTTGTCGGGCACGTAGGTCTTCGTATTCGACTCCGGCATCGCCACTTCCTCCCAGATCCCCGGCGGTTGGTAAGGCTTAACCGGCGGGCCGCCGATCTTGTCGACCAACAGGCCCGAGGCCGCGAGCGCGCTGTCGCGAAGCATCTCGGCGTCCATGCGGAACCGCGGACCACGCGAAAGGAGCTTATTGGAGGCGTCCTTCGCCAGGCGATCCGGCGTCGCCGCCGCGGTCTGGCGATAAGCGGCCGAGGTGACCAGCAGACGGTACAAGCGTTTCACGTCCCAGCTCGTCTCGCGGAATTCGACCGCCAACCAGTCGAGTAGCTCGGGATGCGTGGGCCGGTCGCCCATCACGCCGAAGTCACCGGAGGTCTCCACAAGCCCGCGGCCGAAAAGTTCCTGCCAGACGCGATTCACGGTCACGCGCGCCATCAGGGGTTGTTCGGGCGAGAGCAACCAGTCAGCCAGGCCGCGACGGTTCCGCGGTGCGCTCGCCGGCAAGCCCGGCAGGAAGTGCGGCACCGAAGGCTCGACGCGCTCGAGACGCGCGAAGTAGTCGCCGCGTTTCAGGACATCCGAATACGCCGGGGTCGATTTCTCCAGCGCGATGAGGCTGGGCGTGCCGTCCTTCGTCAGTGCTTCGAACGCGGTGTCGTGCGCGGCGACCGCCGATGCGAGGCGGATCGTTTCTTCATCTTTTTCCCCGAGCACGAGCCGGTCGGCCACGACGAATTTCTCATCGGTGGTCCAGCGCTGCGCGTCGGGCTGCCGGGCCACGATTTCCGCCGCGAGGTCCTCGAAAGGCACCCGCGCCACTTCGCCGGGCGGCAGCACGCGACGGTAGAAACGCACATCCTGGAAACGGGTCTCACGCATCGGATTATAGTCATCGCGGCGGCCGATGTGCATCGCGGCGTCGGTGCGGATCGAGTCCTTGGCGCCCAGTGTGTCGAGTTTCACCTCGGTGTCGGCGGGCTTGCCGTTGAGGTAAATCTTAACCCCGGCGGCCTTCCGCGACCCATCGTAGGTCATGAACACGTGGATCCACTCGTCGCGAAGGATCTGCCCGGGGCGGGTGGCGACGGAGATGCCACGTTTCACCGGCGGCGCGGTCGGGGTGACGCGGCGCGGCGTCGCCTTGCGCTTGGTCGCGGGCGTGGTTTCAGCCGGCGGAGCAACCGCTGCCGTCGCGATCGCGTCGGGCTCCACGGTCTGGGTGGAGTCGGGAACGAGGTTCACGAACAGCAACAGGCCCTCCTGGTAGATATCCCAGCCCGCCCCCCCGCGGCGCTTCTCGTCCCCCATGCGGGCGAGCAAAGAGCCGTTGCCCGTGCCCGTGCGGACTCCTCCGCCGGGTTTCGCCCGGAGCATGATCCAGCCGCCGGTCGAGAATTTCTCGTTCGCTTCCACGTCACCTGCGTCGCCAAGGCTGAGGCGGGTCTGGATATCCATGCGCATCGAAGGCCACAGCCAGGTGTTCTCACCCCAGATCAGGGGATTGGTGTCGGCCTTGTGCTCGCGGACCTTCGCGCCGGGAGCGGAATTACGAACGATCTCGCCCTTCCCCTCGTCAAAACGCAGCCGCAACTCCAGGCCCTCGGTCCCGACGGGATTCGGACGATTACCCGCCTTCAACCAGGCGGCCGCGATCTCGCGGGAACGCGCCCGGCGAGCCTCCAGCTTCTCGGCGACGTCGGCGCGCGAACGCAGGACGAACTCGGCGGCGGCGGACGTCTCCGGCTTCGGCAAACGGACGACCGGCGGCGGCTCGGCGATGTTGAGATCCCAAGGCTTCTCCACCGTGTTGCTGAGGAACGCGGCGAGGCCGTAAAAGTCGCGCGTCGTGATCGGGTCGAACTTGTGGTCGTGGCATGGGGCGCAACCCGTGGTCAGCCCGAGGAACGTGGCGCCGAAGGCCTCCACGCGATCGCGGGTCTGGTTGACGAATACCTCTTCCGTGATCGTGCCGCCCTCGTTGGTCGTGAGGTTGCAACGCATGAACCCGGTAGCCGCCAACTCGTCGATGGTGCGTGCCGGGAGCAGGTCTCCGGCCAGTTGCTCACGTACGAAAGCGTCGAAGCGCTTGTTGGAATTGAAGGCCCGGATGACGTAATCGCGGTACGGCCAGATGGCGCGGAAGTTGTCGAAATGAATGCCGTGGGTGTCGGCATAGCGGATGTAATCCAGCCAGTTCCGCGCCCGGTGTTCGCCGTAGCGAGGGCTGGCAAGCAGGCGGTCGACAACGCGCTCGTAGGCGTCGGGTGACTGGTCGGCCACGAACGCCTCCACTTCCGCCGCGGTGGGAATTATCCCGGTGAGATCAAGGGTCACGCGGCGGATCAAGGAACGGCGATCGGCCTCGGCCGACGGCGCCAGCCCCTCGCGTTGCAACCGCGCCGCGATGAAGGCGTCGACGGAAGTACGCGCCCATTTGCGATCCGCGTCGGAAACCGTCGGGACCGCCGGCCGCCTCGGCGTAATAAAGGCCCAATGCTCCTCGTAGCGCGCGCCCTCCGCCACCCAACGGCGAAGCGTTGCGATCTGCACCGGTGTAAGGGTCTTGTGCGCCTCGGGCGGCGGCATGATTTTTTTCTCATCCTTGGATACGATCCGCTGGATCAGCGGGCTCTCTTCGGGTTTGCCCGGGATGATCGCCGGCGGGCCGTCCTTTCGTTTCGCCGTCGCATGCTCGAAGCGGTCGAGCCGGAGTTCCGCCTTGCGAGAACCGGAGTCGAGCCCGTGGCACGCGTAGCAATTGTCAGCGAGGATCGGCTGGATGTGCTCGTTGAACGAGAGGGTTGCCGGTGACTTGGCGCCCGTCGGTTCGGCCGGCGCGGCGGGACGAAGCTGGGCGAAAAGGGCGGCCACGGAGCACAGTCCGACGACAATCAGGGTGAAGGGGCGCAGCATGGGGGGAAGACGTGGGGAGCTTTAGGCAGGTGACAGGCGGGACCGGGAGGAAATGAATCGGTCTGCAGCGGAATACAAATCTCGTGCGCTGCTAACGAACACCCTCACCTCAGCGCGCGGTCGAGCAGGTTACGGGTCATCCGCTGCACACGCTCGTCGGGACCGTGCGGCCGGCTCCAATGCGACCAAGGCAGGACGTGACCGGGCGGCGAGGACATCGCCTGCGCCCACCAGATGGTGGAGGCGTTGAACACGAAGTTGCCTTTCGGACCCGGATAGAGCGTCGCGGCCCACTGCTGGGGTCGCACGCCACTGACCCACGCGGTCCCCTCGGCCACGACCTCGAGGCCGGGAATTTCAGTGGCGGGCTGTCCGTGATACTCCCAGCCGATCAGACCCGGGATCGACTCGCCTTTCACCATGCCGGTGCCCGCGAAGAGCCAGTGCTCGGGGCGCACGCAGGTCCAATCGCCGCCGCCGTTGATCGGTTCGATGTTACGCGCCCCCATGAGCAGCCCCTCGTCGGGCCCATGGTGCGGGAACGGGCCGTTGTCGCGCTGGCGGTTGCGGGCGTAGGATTGCTCCCCGCCGTAGGGTCCGCCGCGGAAGAAGATGCGGTTGGGCCGGCCGTCGTGGCTCTCGCGGAGCGGAGTGACCCAGCACACCGAATTGCCGCACAGAAACAAGAGACTGACGCCCTCGGCGCGCAGGCGCTCGACGCTCCGGTATTGCCGGATGTCCCAGTACTCGTCGTGGCCCACGCTGAGGAAGGCCTTGCAGCGCAGCCCGCGGTCGGGCGTGAGCAGGTCGCTGTTGGAGCAGTAGGTGACGTCGTAGCCGTGCTGCTCGAGCCAGTAGGCCAGCGGGAACTCGAAACACAGCCACTCGCCGGAGCCAACCGTACGCGGATCGTTCACCACGCCGCTCCACTGGGCCTCGCGGCCGTAGGGGCGGTCGAAGCTCACATCCGCCCACGGGCCCTGGTTACCCTTGGGATGGGTGTAGACCGAGAAGTTGTTCGGCCAGCGGTTGTAGGCCTGCCACGTGTTGTCGCTGCACTGGAAGAGGATGTCGGCCGGGCGTTCGTCCCGCACAATGAAAACCACGTGGCTCTGCCAGTAGGGTTCGTCGGCCGCCTCCGGAATCGTCGTGAGCCGACCGAGGTAGACCCCGCTCACCCAATCCTCAGGGATGACGAGGCTGGCCGCGGCGGGCCAACGGCACTCGTGCAGGTTTTTCTCGCCCGGCTTCGGGGTTGGCTGCGTGCCCACCGTAAGCGGCCCGATTTCGGTCATCTTCCGCGCGCCGCGACCACCATAATACCCCGTGCGAAAAATCTCGAGACGCACCTTCCGCGGCGGGTTGGCCGAAAGCATGAAGTCGATCGTGTCGCCCGCGCGCACACTCTGCCGCGAACAATAGCCTTCCACCGCCGGCGACCGAAACCCCTCGCGGTCCACCTTAACCCGTGTGAGTTGCCAGTCCCGCGAGCCCTCTCGCGCGTTTTCCTCGGCGATGACGTTTCGGCGCACCGTGTCCGGCGCGCCGGCGGCAGGGACGGCGGCCCCGATCAGGGCAGTCGCGGCGCCGGCCTGGAAGAATTCGCGTCGGGAGAGCGGGGCGGAAAGAGCGGGGCCGGGGGCGTTCATACCAGCAAGTGTGGTCCCCGGAGCGCCCGCGCCAAGCCGCGAGAGGAAGGTATCAGATGTCGATCACGTCCCCGCCCGGCCGCTCCTTGCGCCTGGGCGCCCGCGGGGGCGGCATCCGACCGCGCAGAAAGAGGCTCACGAGGAGATTGGTCACGCTTACCACCAGCGATCCGCCGACGGCGGGCCAGAAACCGGCAACGTGAAATCCCTCCACGAGCCTTCCGACGAAGAGGAACAACAAGGCGTTGATCACCACCACGCCGAGACCCATGGTCACCACGATGAACGGCAGCGTGAACAGCAGCAGCAACGGGCGCAGCACCGCGTTGCAGAAGCTCAGCAGCACCACCACCGCGAGCAACGTGGAGCCGCCGTCACACCGGATGCCCGGCACGATCCGGGTCGCGATCAGCACGCCCAGCGCGAGGACGAGCCAGCGCGCGAGCAGATTCAGGACGGAGGGCGGCATGGCGTGAACGCGCACGGTCCGCGTCACGTCCACGTCCGGCAATGAAAATCCTGATCCTGCAGGACTACCTCCGCAGCGGCGGCACCGAGCGCCAATGCGTGCTGCTGGCGAATGCGTTCGCGGCGGCGGGGAATCAGACGACACTCCTCACGTTCCGGCCGGGCGGAGCCCTCGCCGGCACCGTCAGCCCCGACGTGCGGTGGACGACACTGCAACCGTTCGACCTCGGTCTCGATTGGTTCGCGCCAGGGTTGATCTCAACCGTGCGCAAGGCGGCTCCGGACGTGATCCTCTGCCTCGGCCGGATGGCGAATTGCCACGGCTGGCGACTCGCCGGGTTCGCGCCCGTGGTCGCCACGATGCGGACGGGCAAGTCGCTGCCGGGGTGGTTCCGGCGCACGCTACGGGCCGCCGCCCATGTGGTCGCGAACAGCGAGGAGGCGCGCGCCACCGCGCTCAAGGCCGCCGGACTGCCGGCGGAGCGCGTCAGCGTGATCTACAACTCCCTCGTATTCCCTCCGTCCGCTCTCACGCCGCGCAATGCACCCTTGCGCTCCGCGCTTGGCGCCGGTCTGGCTACGACGGTACTGCTCGATGTCGCGATGTTTCGCCCGGAGAAAAACCAGCGCGAGCTCCTGGAGATCGTCGCCGGGCTGCCCGCGGAATCCGACTGGCAGCTTTGGCTCGCGGGAGACGGTCCGGC
>JAURJO010000212.1 GCA_030832235.1 Verrucomicrobiota bacterium | reverse complement strand
TCATTGGCTCGCACCAGCGCAGGCCGAGCCACGCCAGATCCTCGCGCATCGCGTCGACGAATTCTGGCCGGCAGCGGTCGCGGTCGAGATCGTCGTTACGCAGCAGCAGCTCGCCGCTGGTCGCCGCGGCCCGTTGCGCCGCGATCCAGAACGTCCGAGCGTGTCCAAGGTGGAGCAGCCCGGTGGGCGAGGGTGCTAGGCGTCCGCGGTAGGTTGGGCGAGTGGCTTGCACGACGAGCGGCTGGGGGCGAAAAATGCGCTTGCCGTCCGGAAGTCGAGTCGCGACGTTCCGCGCCCCGCGCTGGTAGGATACTCAAGTGGCCAACGAGGGCAGACTGTAAATCTGCTGGCTTACGCCTTCCCTGGTTCGAATCCAGGTCCTACCACCAATCTCTCGCGCGGCCGCGGCCCGCGTGAACCGCGGGTATTCCGGCGTCAGAACGTGAACGTGTTCGACAGGATCCAGCGGGTCTCGTTGGGGATGCGGATGACGGCGACGCGGCCGTCAGGGTTGGCCGTCACGGGGATGTCGGATCCGTTGCCCCAAGCGTTGCGGACGTTGAGCTGCAGGCGCCAGTCGATGCGGCCGAAGACGCGACGGCGGTAGCCAGCCCAGACATCGCCCGCGAGTTCCTGCGGTCCGTAGAACGGGTTCGCGAGGTCGGGGAACTGCGTCTGCATGATGGGATCGGAATCCGCGATTTTCGCGGGATCGGGGTAGCGTTTGTCGGTGGCCGAGATTTTTTCCTTCAGGGCTTTGCCGGTGAGGAATGGGGCGCCGATGGCGACCCGGCCCTGCCAGCGCACCGACGCGCCGACGCTCATCGCCTTGAGCACGGGGTGATCGAACGCCTTGAGGTCGTAGGTCGAAGTGAAGTTGGCACGCCATTTCCGCTGCTCCGGCGAGACGGCGCCGTCGCGGGCGAGGGTGGCCGCGAGCGGGTTGCCGACGTTGGAAGCGAAGCGGGTCGCGGCGGTCTGGCGCTCGGGCAGCGCGGGGCCCTGGTCGATTCCGAGGAGGTTCAATTTGACCATGTTGGCGTAAACCGCGTCGGCGACCTCCTTGGTGAGACGCGCCGAACCACTGACGACCGTTTCCTGCTTGGCCACGTTGAACGACACCCGCCAATGGCGCGTGACGTTGCCGACCAGTTCGGTCTCGAGCCCGCGGGCGTCGAGGTTGCTGGTGTCGGTGAGGCCGGCGATGCCGTTGGAGAGCAGCCCGTTGCCGGCGGCGTTGAGCCGCAGGTTCTTCACTGTGCGTGAGGGCTCGGGCAGCAATTGGAAGAATGCCTGGTAGAGCTGCTGGTAGGAGGTGTAGCCCGCGGCGGTGACACCGGGGATGGAGTTGAAGGCGATGCCCTGCGTCTGCGCGGTGACGTAGCGGTCGGCCATGAAGTTGGGGAAATTGAAGATCCCGCTGGTTGCACCCTGTGCGCCATTGGAGGCGTCGGTCTGCTCCGTGTGGAACGCGTTCACGCGCAAGGAAACCCGGCGCTCGAGGAACTCGACGAGCACGCCGTACTCGCGCGTGGTGCCGGCGGGGGCGGGTATGATCTCGCCGTTGAGATTGGTGCGGATGTTGACCGGGTTGAAATTGCCCGAGGAGTTGTAGAACCCACCGATCTCCATGCCGAGCGGCAGCGCGCGGGTGAGGCGGCGAGGCAAGCGGCCGACGGCGCTCCAAGTGAAGCTGCGGCCGCGCTCGTCGAGGTTGGGCGTGGAGTCGAGGCGCAGCGCGGAGTTGTCGAGCGTGTCGTCGGCGTTGCGCTTGTTGCCCACGCTGGAGAACGTGCGGAGGTGGTCCCAGCGCCAGCCGGCGACGGTGACGATATTGCTGGAGAGGAAATCGCTCTTCACGCTGATCGAGCGCGAGTCGATGAGCTGCCGGCTGCGGGAGTTGCCGTTGAGGAAGCGCAGGACGGAGAGCGGCTCGGTGACCATCTTCTTGTTCGTGAAGTCAAAGAAGGTGACGTTGTGGGTGTCGCCGGTGCGCGGGAGCGGCGCGGTGACGACCTCGGTGATGCGGACGTCGTTGATCGAATTCGCGTTCAGCACCGACGGCCCGAGGTATTGCAGCACGAGCGGGGTCGTGCGGAAGTTGCTGCCGATGGTCGCCTGAAACACGTCGGTGTTGAGGTTGCGGGTGTTGCTGGTCCAACCCGTTGCATAGCTGAGCGTCTCGGCGTCGTTGCGGTTCCGGGTGTAGAGGCCGGTGATGACGTGGTTGCCGAGGTCGATCCCGAGGAAGCGCGGTCCGCGGGAGGCGAGGTTAAGGCGGTAGAAACCCGTGGCGCGGAACGCCTCGCGCGTGCCGCGCTGCGTGCGGTCGGTGATGCCCTGCTGGTCGACGAACGGCCGGCCGAGGTTGGGGTTCGGCTGGTCGTTGGAAAGGTACTGGGCGACGTCGATGGAAATGGCGCTCGCGGGAGCACCGCCGCCGTTGTTGCCGAACGAGAAAGGCAGCAGGCGCGTGGAGCGGGTCTTTTGCTGGTCAAACGCGAGCTCCAGGCCGCCGAGGCCGCCGAACAGTTCCTGGGTGAGCGCGGCGTTGCCGACCTGGAAGATCTGGTCGACGTGGTTCAGGCCGCCACTGAGGAGGCGCTCGCGGTAATCAAAAATGGCGCGGTTTTGAAGCGTGGGGGATACGAAACCGGTTGGGACCACAGTGCCGCTGTAGAACGTGTCGATTGACGGGCGGCCGTTCGGGTTTTGCGCGTAACGGATGCGCCCCATGATGCCGGCGATGCCCCCGAGCGCGGGGTTGTTGGAACTCGCGTAGCCCGGCTTCTGCTGCCCCGGGGTGTCATAGACCAGAGGTATCTGGATAAAGTACGGCACGCCGATGCCGGGATTGGCGGCCACGATGTCCGAGGAATTCAGGCGGTTGTCGACGGTGACGCGCGGCCGCCAGGAGAACGTGGGCGAGCCGGTGACGAGACGCGCGTCGAGGTTGGTGCCGGGCATGCCGGCGATCGCGGGATTCGGCGGCTCGAAGAAGTTGAGCATGGTGTTCACCGGCGGGATCACGTTCACGGGGTTCGACTGGCTGTCGCCCATCTCACCCGAGACGCGCACCGCGGTGCGTCCCAGCCAGCCGCCGGCGCGGCCGTCGCGCAGCACGCCCTCGACTGAAATGAAGCCGCGGCGCTTCCGGTCGAAGGCGGGCTTCTGCTGGTAGTTGTTATGCTCGCTCACGGTCGCGACGCGCAACGCGAGGCGGTCGCGCACCAGCACGCGATTGAGGTCGAGGACGCCGCGGTAGGAGTTTTCCGAGGCGAACACTCCCGTGACCGAGGAACGGTTGCGTTGCAGCTGGGGGCGGACGATCGATCCCTCGATGATGCCGGCGGGGTTGCCGACGCCGAATAGGAGGGAGTTCGGGCCGCGGCTGATCGTGACGCCGGAGGAGTTGTAGGCGTCGAAAGGGATGTCGGTGAGAAAATAGTCGCGCGTCGTCGTGGCCGCGCCGATGCCGCGGACACGGTTGTTGGCCTGCGGATTCTCGCGGCTTTCCGACATGTCGGGGCGGCCGGAGTCGACGGCGCCGCCGGCGAAGTTGCCCGCGACCCCGCCGACCTCGGTGGCGGTGGTGAGGGAGAGCAGTTCTCCGAGGTTCGTGGCTGCCGTGTCCGCCAGAAACTCGGGTGTGATGATGCTGATCGCGGCGCCGACGTCGCGCAGGGCGGTGTTGATGCGCGTTCCGGCCAGTGTACTGGCGGCCGAGTAGCCAACGGCGTCGTTTTCGCTCACAACGAACGGGTTCAGCTTCACCGTCTCAGCCGGAGGTGGGGCTTCGGCGGCGAAGATCGCGGCGATCGATAAGGTGGCGGTGAGGAGGTTCCTCGTGTTCAGGGGGCGGGGCATGGGGAAGGGTGGAAAGAGGGCTCGGGCGCGGTGGGAAGTAATCGCGGGGCGCGATCAGGACATGGGTAACACTTTAGTGTCAGGACATAGGTAACACCTGGGTGTCAGTTTTTGGTTATGGGTTGGTAGGTTGTCCTGAGTGATCGAGGAGTCACGCAGAGAGACGAGCAGCTTCCGTGGGGCGGCTTGGCGCCCCACGGAAGCTGCTTGTCTGCAGGTCGATGGTTCCGACCTGCAGATAGTTGAGCCACACTTCGAGGGTGGTGTGGTCGGCGATCTTCAATCCGACCCGCAGACCTGCCAATGCGCTGCTGACGAAGATTCTTTCCCCTCTCCACGCTACCAGACCGACCCGGTTGATTTTACGCACAAAGAATCCCTTTCCGTAGTCCAGCTCAGCGCCCGCGGCTGGCATCGTGCGGTTAGACTTTTGGTAGACGTCGCCGGGCGTACGTCCCTTGAGAGCCTCGTGCGGTCTTTGCCAGTTGTACTCCTCCCTCCACACGTCGAACGCCGCCTGCTGGGTCTTGGCATCGGGCTGCACCTGCCGGGCCACCTCAGCTTCCAGATCGCGATGCATTCGCTCATGCGCGCCGTTGTCCTGGGGATGAGCTGGCCGGCTCCGGTCCACCTGGATCCCCAGGCAGATCCACCACGCGGATAGCCGGCTCACACCCAGGGGAGCCTGCACGGAGGCAAACGGGCTGCCGTTGTCGCTGTGAATGACCTTGGGCAGGCCATACTGGGTAAAGAGCCGCTCAAACTCCGCGCGGATGTCCGCGTATCTGGCACTTTTCGGTAGTCGGACCGCCAGCAGGAATCGGCTATGCGCATCCCGCACCGTCAGCGGCTCGCAACGCTGTCCGTTACCCAGCCGCCACCACCCCTTGAAGTCCACGGTCCACACGTCATTGGACGCTCGCGTCGCCAGCGACGTGCTCAGTCGCGCCTGGGGCCTGCTGGCTCTGCGTCTTCTCGCTTCCACCAGCCCGGCGCGGCGCAGCACCCGGTGGCAGCTGCTCACGCTCGGCGTCTTTCCATGCTGCCGGCGATGCACCTCGCACACCTTCTTCGGACCCCAGCCTGGATGCGCCATCTTCAGCCGGATCAACGCGCACACCGTTTCCTCATCCAGCTGCTTCGGGCTGCTTCGCGGTCGCCGGCTGTGCTCTCGCAGGCCCTTCAGCCCGTCATCCATCGCACGCAGCTTCCACTTGTATCCGGTCTTGCGGCTCACGCCGTATTCCCGGCACAGCGCCGCAAAGCTCTGGCCGGCCTCCAGCGCCTTCATCACGAACTCTTTTCGCACTTCGTTCATTTGGGTTTGTTGCCATGGCATCCTCGGTTCCTCGCAACCGCGCCCCTGCCTTGGCGATAGTGCCACCCATGTCCTGACACTAAACTGTCACCCATGTCCTGAAACCGTACCCGGATTCACGATATGCCGCGGCCAGGACTCAGCCCACATGCGGCCCGCGCGGCGGGCAAGCGGAAGCTGCTGACCACTACGCAACCGGAGACCTTGCCAGCGCACGACCCCGCTCCCATCACCGCGGGCATGAAAATCGTCATCACCGGCGTCACCAAGGGACTCGGCCGCGCGCTCACCGAGGAGTTCATTCGGGCGGGGCACACGGTCATCGGTTGCGGGCGCAGCGGGGA
Organism: Verrucomicrobiota bacterium; assembly: GCA_030832235.1. GTDB lineage: Bacteria > Verrucomicrobiota > Verrucomicrobiia > Opitutales > Opitutaceae > ER46. Next base: position 3,991 of record JAURJO010000212.1, on the reverse strand, counting down.
CGCGATCTTCGACCTGCGGATGACGCACCACGCGCCGCATGATTTCTCGGTGGTCGACGTGGGGTTGGACACGAAGGTTTCGATCTGGGCGGCGCGCGTGCTCGAGAACGACTCCGCGCCGGATCTGCTCATCAACAATGCGGCAGTCATGAACCGCCTCGCGCCGCTTTGGGAACAGGACGACCGGGAGTTCACGCGGCTCGTCGACGCGAACATCCGCGGCGTGCAGAACGTCATCCGGCATTTCGTGCCCGCGATGGTGAAGGCGAGCAAAGGCGTGATCGTGAATCTCAGTTCGGGTTGGGGCCGGAGTGTTTCTCCCGAGGTTGCGCCCTATTGCATGTCGAAGTGGGCGATCGAGGGATTGACCAAGGCGCTCGCCGAGGAGTTGCCGAAAGGCATGGCCGCCGTGCCGTTGAATCCCGGGGTGATCGACACCGACATGCTGCGGTCCTGTTGGGCCGATGGAGCCGCTGCCTACCCGAAGGCGGAGAAGTGGGCTAAAATCGCCGCGCCGTTCATCCTGAATCTCGGGGCACGCGACAACGGCAAGTCGCTGACCGTGGGTTAAGCCGGCGGAGGCCGTCGGGAAACGTCAGCGGGAGAGCGTCCCGACGGTTCGGGTCGGCGACGCGACGGAAGAGGTTTCGGTGTTCCTGAAAAGACTGGCCGTCGTCGTTCGCTGCTCGCGTGTGCCTTCGTAACGAAGGAGGAAGTCCTGCATCCGAGTGCGTCGGCGCTCGCGAGTGAACAGCTCCCGGGGGTTGGGGATTTGGGATACGGTGTTCGTCATGGGCTAGGTGCACGTGGATTTATGCACGGCGTGTGCCAAACAGGGATAATTACATAAAAACCTAAACAGGAGATACCTAGGATAGATAATAGGTTTTCGTTACAGATAAATTGGGTAAAATTACCCAACTGTTTGGAGTGTATTTTGTGCAATTACCCAAAACACGTGATCTTCAGCGCGTTAACGCAGGTTGTGCCAACGTCCCACGTCGACTTACAAAAGCTCGGTCCGTAACCGGCACGCACCGCCTGAATCCTGCCGTCAGGTCACTTCGTCGCTCGCATTCGCTGGCGGTACTCCTCGCCGTTCATCAACGCCCGCTGGATGTCGCGTTCGGTGTAGCCGCGTTCGCGCATCAATCGCTCGTAGTTGGCGTAACCCGCGGGATCGGGATCGCGCCCGAGGATGTCGCGGTAGGCGCGCGTGATAACTTCGCGGATCTGGTTCCCTTTGCCCTCGCGGCTGCGCAGGAGATCGGCGCGGATCTGTCCCTGCGTCCAACCTTGGCGCCACTTGCTCCGGTAATGTGCGAGCCCGTTCGCGTCCGGGTCGCGCCCGAGGATCTCGCGGTACATCCGCTTGATGGCGACGTCCGGGTTGATCGCGCGCGCCTCGTCGCTCCGTTGCAATTGCTCGATCATCTGCCGCTGGCTCCAGCCTTCGAACATGATGCGATCGCGATAGCGGCGCAGTCCCTCGGGGTCCGCGGGACGGTCGAGCACCTCACGATAGGCGCGGTCGACGATCATCTCGGCCGTGCGTCGGTCGATCCGCGGACGCGGCGGCGCCACAATCACCGGAGCGCGCGGCGAGGGAGGCGGCGGTTGCTGCACCACGATCACCTGGCGGGGTGTGTCCGGGGGCGGGGCCGGAGAGGGGGGCGTTGCGACGGGAACAGTGGAGGGCTGATTCACTCCCACCGCGACCGGCGCGGTGGCGGCACGAGTGCCGGTGACGGTCAGGGAAACGATCGCGCGATCCCAATTGCCGCCATCGGAACCCCGCGTTTCCGCGTAGAGGTCGGGAATATCACGCATGATCTCCAACCGGTCGCCACGCTGATCGCTTTGCGAAAAAACGCTCGCGCGGGCGTCGCCCGCGAGTCGCACCGAGGAAATGGCGCCAAGCCACGGTTGCTGGTTGGCGCGCAGAAGTCGCTCGAGGTTGGTGACCGAGGCGCCGGCCTCCACCTTCAAGGATTCGCCTTGAAAATTGGGCTCGGTGAAAAAGGTGACGTGGTTCGAGTTGACCGTCGCGGCGTCCTGCGCGGCGAGCGACGGCCCGCCCGCGGCGAGAGCGCCGAGCAAGGTGAGCTGGGCCGTGATTTTCCCGAGTACCCTGTGCATGGATTGAAAAGTCAGCCGATTCAGCGCGCGATGAATGGATTGTGGAGCCTCTCCTGGGCGAGGGTCGACATCGGCCCGTGCCCAGGCGCGATCACGGTGTCGCGCGGCAGCGGGAGGATCTTTTCCTTGTTGTTCTTGAACTGCTCCGCAAATCGCGTGGCGCTGCCTCCCATCGAGCTCGCGAAAAGGGCGTCGCCCACAACTGCGAGCGGCCAGCTCAGGCCGGTGACGTAGAAGGTCGTGAGCCCCGGCGAGTGTCCGCAGGTGAGCAGGGTTTTGACCGCGAGTCCGCCGATGTGGAAATGCGCGTTCTCACGGAACGTCTTCGAGCCGGGGTGATCCGCCGGCTCGAGTTCGCTGGCCCAGACCTCCGCGCCGGTGGACCCCGCCAGCGTGGCGAGATCCGCCACGTGGTCGGGATGCGTGTGCGTGAGGAAGATGTAACGCAGGGTGAGGCGCTCGGCGGCGAGCACGTCCAGCATGGGACGGCAGGTGGAGCCCGTGTCGAAAGCGGCCGCGAGTTTCGCGCGCGGATCCCAGATCAGGTAGCTGTTAACCGTCATCGATCCGTGCGGCGAATTGAAGGCGGCGAAACCCTTCGGGAAATCGGGAATCCTCGGGTACCAGCGCTTGTGGGCGAGGACCTCAAGCGCGTCGGGTGAGAGCCGCAGGTGCCGCGCGACCCTCCGCAGCACGGCGTCGATAGGCTTGCCCCCTTTTACCGCCGCGAGGTCCTCCGCGGAAACCTCCGCGCGCTGCAGCAAGTCCTCGTCGCTGATCCCGAGGCCGCGCTGGGCCTTGTTGATCACGTCGTTGAAATCGTCCTCGAGCGGGATGTGCGGCATGGGGGGAGGCAACCCATCGGGCTCCGAGCCCGCAAGCTTCCCGCTGACTCGTTCCACGCTGGACTTGCCGGCCCGGCTCTCCGGAAGTTCGGCCTATGAAACGCGGCCGCCCCGCCCATTCGTTCCTGCTTTCCCTTGCCCTTGCCTTGCCGGCCGCCGCAGCCACCACCCAAAGGGATGTCGAGTACGCGCGCGTCGGAGATAGCGTGCTGAAGTTGGACTTGCATCTGCCCGCCAAGGCGGCCGTCCCCGCGCCGCTTATCGTGTGGGTGCATGGGGGCGCGTGGAGTCGCGGCTCGAAAAACGAGAATCCGCTGGCGCCGCTGGTCGCCCGAGGTTGGGCGGTGGCCAGCGTCGACTACCGGCTCACCTCCGTCGCACCGTTCCCGGCCAACGTCCACGACATCAAGGCCGCGATCCGCTTCCTCCGCGCGCGTTACGCCGATCACGGCGTCGCCGCCGAGCGCATCGCGATCGCCGGGGCTTCGGCGGGCGCGCATCTGGCCGCGCTGGTCGGCGTCTCCAACGGGCACCGCGAATTGGAAGGAGAGGTGGGGGCGCACCGCGAACAATCGAGTTCCGTCCATGCCATTGTCAGTTTCTACGGAGCCTCGAACCTCGAGACCATTCTCAGCCAATCAACTCCCTTCGGCCTGGGGGTGCGCATTCCCGCGCTGCAATTGCTTCTGCGCGGGCAACCGGAGGAAAAGCCCGCGCTAGCCCGGCTCGCGAGTCCGGTCGCGCACGTCGATGCCGGTGATCCGCCGCTGTTGCTGCTGCACGGCGACCAGGATCCGCAGATGCCAGTCGCGCAGTCGCTGGAGTTGCTGGGGGCGTACGAGCGGGCCGGGCTTGCGGCGCGATTCGTGCCACTCCACGGCGCCAAACACGGCGGCAAGGAGTTCTACGACGAGCCTCGCCTCGGGCTCGTGCGGGAGTTTCTCGAACGCGCCGGCATCTCACCCGGGTCATCGCGGTGACAGGTTCCGTTCGGTCGCGCCCTATCC
>JAURJO010000027.1 GCA_030832235.1 Verrucomicrobiota bacterium | reverse complement strand
GGCTGCCTTCTCGGCGCCAACCGGTGATTTCTGTATTCCACAGGAAGTTCACGCCCGCCGCCTCCAGCCGCGGCGTGAGGGAGGCGATCAGGCGGGCTGGATCGAGGTGCGCGTCCTTGGGAAAATAGATTGAGCCCGCGACGTTGAGGCGGACGCCGGGATCGAGTCGTGCCGTCGCCGCGGCGTCGAGGACCTCGGCCGGCACCCCGAGCTCACGCGCTTGCGCGGCGAACGCTCCTTCGTGGTCCAGCGTTCGCGCCTCTCGGCAGAGCATCAACAGGCCGCGGGTGACCAAGCCGAAATCCGGCAACTCGGAGGCAAGGTCGACATACAGCTCGCGGCTCGCGAGATTCAGGTCGCGCAACACCGGAGCGGCGCGCTCTACGTGCGCCGCCGTGCTGGCGCGCATGAAGCGCCAACCCCAGGAGGCCAGATCCGGGTCGAGCCGTGGACGAATGTAAAACGGACTCTTCGGGTTGAGCATCCACTTTAGTCCGAGTGCCACCATGCCTGGTGCCGCCAGCGGCACAAAGTGGCTCGGCGTAATCATGCCGGCGTTGCCGAACGAGCATCCGTCCCGGTCGGCCGGCGCGCGGTCGACGATGGTGACCGTGTGGCCGCGGGACCGGAGCTCTCGCGCGCAGCAGAGGCCGATGATACCAGCCCCGCAGACTACGATGTGTCGGGTATCCTCGCGGCTCATCCGCGGATTCCCCAGCAGAACAGGTCCCGCTCATCCAACAAAAGCGTCGCCTCGGCCATGACGTGCGCCGTGCCCGTGACCGTGGGGACGACGGTGCCCTGGGTGCGGTCCAGCCAGCGGTAGCTTCCCGAGAACACGCTGCCGATCACGCTCTCTTGGCGCCACATGTCCCCTGCGGCGAGTTTCCCGTCGGCGGCGAGGCACGCCAGCTTCGCGCTCGTCCCGGTACCGCAAGGCGACCGATCCCACGCCTTGCCGGGGCACAGCACGAAACCACGGCTGTGGTTGCCGGGATGGCCCGCGGGTCCGCACAACTTCACATGATCCACGTCAGGAAACCCCTGCGCGTTCACCGCTAGACGTACGCGCCAGGCGAAGTCGGTCAGCGTTTCCAGCGCGTCGTTCGCGATCCGGAACGGATGCTCGGAAACGAGGAAGAACCAATTCCCGCCCCAGGCTACGTCGCCCCGCACCGGACCGTGGCCGGGGACCTCGATCGTGACGTCGCGCGCGGCGCGGTGGGAGGGGACATTCTCGACCGACACACTGCCGTCGGCATGCAGCAACGCTTCCACGGCTCCGACGGGAGTGTCGATCCGCAGACGGCCCGGCCCCACGCGGCCGAGGTGGGCGAGGGAGGCGACCAGCCCGATCGTGCCGTGGCCGCACATGCCGAGGGTGGAGACGTTGTTGAAAAAGATGACCCCCAGGTCGCAGCCGGTGCGATGCGGCGACACGAGCATCGCGCCTACCATCGGATCGGAGCCGCGGGGTTCGTTCACGATCGCGGAGCGGTAGGCGTCAAACTCGCCCCGGAGGCGCGCCGCGCGGGCCTCGAGCGATCCGCTTCCAAGGTCAGGCCCGCCCTCGAGCACGAGACGGGTGGGCTCGCCGCCGGTGTGGGAATCGAGCACGCGGATTTTTTTCATGCGCCTGGAAAAGGTGGCTCGCGGGGCCGTGGTCGTCGAACGGAAACCTCCCGCGTAGGTGTTGCCAGCGTGCTCGGGGCGCGCATCGTCCGGCTCGCCGTCCGGTACGCGCCGGACCTCCCCCGCGGTGGTAGCTCAGGTGGATAGAGCAACGGTTTTCTAAACCGTCGGTCCCGGGTTCGAGTCCCGGCCACCGCGCCAGGGAGATCCCCCTCTGTTTTCCCGATGGGCAGATCGGTGCCTTTTCCGGAAAACGGGTTGGCAACGGCAGGGCGCGGGTTGTTTTCTTGGTCCCATGGCCTCGTCGAATCTCGACTCCCGTCTCACCGCCGCCGTCGGCGCGGGGCAATTGCTGCCCGCCGCCGCTGAAAACATCCGCGCGTTTCTCGCGGCGGGGCTGCCGTCGTGGGCGGAGGAGAGCATCAGCGAACTCGTCGGAGCGGGCGCATGGGGTGAACTGAACGATCGTTTCTACCGCTTCCTCGAGTTCGGCACCGGCGGTATGCGCGGTCGCACCATTGGTGTGACGTCGACTGCGGCTGAGCGCGGCGCGGGCGGGGTGTCGCCCGCGCACGCGGCGGTAGGCAGTAACGTGCTCAACGATTTCACCCTGGTGCGCGCGGTCATCGGACTCTACCGCCACACCGCCTCCTATGCCGCTGGCCGCGGTTTCAAGGGGCGTCCGCGTCTCGTCATCGCGCACGACGTGCGGCATTTCTCGCGGCATTTCTCCGACCTCGCGGCGTCGACGTGGACGCGGCTCGGTGGCGAGGCGTTCGTCTTCGACGGACCGCGGCCCACGCCGCAACTGAGCTTTTCGGTGCGCTGGCTCAAAGCCCATGCCGGCGTTGTCATCACCGCCAGCCACAACCCGCCTCACGACAACGGCTTCAAGGCTTACTTTGACGATGGCGCACAGGTGGTGCCCCCGCACGACCGCGGGATCGTCGACCAGGTGAACCTGGTTCCGCTCGCCGAGACGGTCGGCTATCTGACGCCGAGCCTGCAGGGCGTGACGACCCTCGGGCGCGACGCGGACGACGCCTATCTCGCGGTGGCCGCGCAGGCGGTGCTCGACCCGAAGGTCTTCGCCAAGGCCGGCCTGAAGGTGGTTTTTACCAATATCCACGGCACGGGCGCGATTCACTCGCTGCCGTTGTTGCGTCTCGCGGGATGCAACGTCACCGCGGTGCCGGAGCAATTGGAGGGCGACGCGCGCTTCCCCACCGTAAAGTCGCCCAATCCGGAAAACGCCGAGGCGCTATCGCGGGCGGTGGCACTAGCGGAAACGACCGGCGCGGACCTTGTGCTCGCGACTGATCCCGATTGCGACCGCATGGGCTGCGCGGTGCGGGGGCGTGACGGGCGCATGGAACTGCTCACGGGCAACCAGATCGGCGCGTTGTTGGCGGATTACCGTCTGACCAAGTACAAGGAACTCGGCTGGATCCCAGCGGGCGGATCGCCGCGCGCGGCGATCATCAAGACCTTCGTCACGACCCAACTGCAGGATGCGGTCGGTCGCGGGCACGGGGTGAAGGTCATCAACACGCTCACCGGCTTCAAATGGATCGCGGCGAAGATCCGCGGTTACGAAGAGCGGCTGAAAGCGGCACGCGGCCCCGGTTTCGACTACGAGGCGACGCCCTTTGCGGAGCGCGCACGCCTACTCCTGGAGCACAGCACCTTTTACGTCTTCGGCTGCGAGGAGAGCTACGGGTACCTGCCCAACGATCTCGTGCGCGACAAAGACGGCAATTCGGCCTGCGTGATGTTCGCCGAGCTTTGTGCTTGGGTGAAGTCGCGCGGCCTCACGGTCGCGGAGCACCTTGACCAGCTGTTCCTTAAGTACGGCTTCTACCTCGAGGGCGTGATCAACCTGTACTACGAGGGGGCCAGCGGGAACGCCCGCATCCGCCGCATCCTCGATTCGTACCGGAGCAGCCCGCCGCGGGTGTTCGGCGACGTGGCCGTGACGCGCTTCCAGGATTTCGGGCGCGAACGCTTCGAGGACGCCGACGGCGAGGTCATCCCGGCCCAGGATCTTTACCTCGTATCCCTCGCGAACGGTTACTCGTTCGCCGCGCGCGGCAGCGGCACGGAGCCGAAGATGAAGTTCTACCTCTTCGCCTACGAGAAGGTCGCGACCGCGGCGGAGTTGCCGGCGGTGAAGACCCGCGTGCGCCAGACGCTCGACCATCTGATCGCGTTGATCGAGGCCGACGCCAAGAACCGGGCAGGCAACTGAGCCGCGCGGTCTCCCGCGACTCCAATAATGAAGTCCGCCATCACGGTCACGCTCGTGCCGGAAACACGCACGGGGCCATTCGTGTTCTCAGAAGGGCTGGCGGACGCGTTCGCGCGGGCGGCGGCGCTGGGCTTCGACGCGGTGGAGGTTTTTCCCTCGTCGGCGGCGGAGACCGACGGCGACGAATTGGCAACGCTTTGCGCGAAGCATGGGCTGAAGATCGCTGCGATCGGCACTGGCGCCGGCTGGGTGCGGCACCGGCTGCGCCTGACGGATCCGGACTCAGCGGTGCGGCGTCGCGCGGTGGACTTTGTCGCGGCGGTGATCGACCTCGCGGCGCGCTTCGGGGCGCCGGCGATCATCGGTTCAATGCAAGGGCGCGCGGATGCTCCGGTCACGCGCGCACAGGCTTTGGAATGGCTCCGGGAGGCGCTGGAGGAACTCGGCCCCAGGGCGCATGAGCACGGGACATTCCTGCTCTACGAGTTTCTCAACCGCTACGAGACCAACCTCTGCGTCAACACGACTGAGGCGGTGGAACTGGTGGACTCGTTGCGCGCGCCCGGAGTGCGACTGCTCTGCGATCTGTTTCACATGAACATCGAGGAGGCCGACGTGCCCGCGGCCTTGCGCCTCGCAGGTCCCCGGGTCGGCCATGTGCATTTCGCCGACTCGAACCGCCGGGCGGCGGGGTTCGGCCATACGGATTTCGCGCCCGCCATCGCCGCCCTGCGCGCGATCGGCTACACCGGTTATCTTTCCGCGGAGGTTTTCGCGTGGCCCGACGCACCGCGCGCCGCGGAGCAAACCATCGCGAGTTTTCGTCGCGTGACGGCCGGCGACTGATTTCCCAATCATGCTCAAGCACACCCTCATCCACCCCGAGATCTCCGAGGTCCTCGCGCGCGCCGGTCATCACGCCAAGGTCCTGTTGGCCGACGGAAATTACCCGGCCTCGACGAAGAAAGGGCCCAACGCCCGCGTCGTCTCGATGAACCTCTCCCCGGGTGTCATCACCGTCTCGCAGGCGCTCCGGGCGGTGTTGAGTGCTCTGCCGGTCGATGAAGTGAACACGATGGGCATTCCGGCCGACGATCCTTACGCGGCGGCGGGCGAACCCAAGGCGTGGGCTGAGTACCGCGAGATCGCGCGTGCGGCCGGGGTAAAGGCCCAGATCACGCCAATCTCGAAGTGGGATTTCTACAAGGCGGTTGAGTCGCCTGATCATGTCCTGACGATCCAGACGGCAGATCAGGCGCTCTGGGCGAACGTGTTGCTGACGGTTGGTTGCCGCATGGCCTGAATCGCCTCTGGCGCCCAGGGGAGTGCGGACGCCGTTTTTCGCGGGCGGATAACCGCTTGCGTCGCTCTAGGGCGGGACGTTTTCTCGCCGGTTTAAAACCGAGCAACGCCCATGTCTGAGATCACCAAGAGCTACGAACCGGGGGATGTGGAGAAGAAGTGGTACGCCAGCTGGCTGGCGGCGGGCGCCTTCGCGGGCCGGGTCGACGCCGGGCGTGACCCGTACACCATCGTCATTCCGCCACCGAACGTGACCGGCGTGCTCACGATGGGGCATGTGTTGAACAACACGCTCCAGGACGTGCTCATCCGCCGTGCGCGGCTCGAGGGCCGCTCCGCGATGTGGCTGCCGGGCACGGATCACGCGGGCATCGCGACGCAGACCGTGGTGGAGCGCGAGCTGCGCAAGCAGAAGAAGACGCGGCATGATTTCGGCCGGGAGAAGTTTCTCGAGAAGGTCTGGGAGTGGCGCCACGAGAAGGGCGGCATCATCCTCGAGCAGCTGCGCCGGCTGGGCGCATCATGCGACTGGGACCGCACCCAGTTCACGATGGACCCGCATTACTCGCGCGCGGTCCTGACGGTGTTCGTCGACCTCTTCCGCAAGGGACACATTTACCGCGGCAAACGCATGGTGAACTGGTGCCCGGTCTCGCAGACCGCGCTCAGCGACGAGGAGGTCATCATGAAGCCCGTGAGCAGCACGATCTACCGTGTCCGCTACGAGCGCGTCGACGCCCCCGGGGTGTTTGTGGAGGTCAAGACCACCCGTCCGGAGACGATCCCCGGCGACGTGGCTATCGCGGTGCACCCGGAGGATCCGCGGTATGCGGGCTGGGTCGGCAAGAAGGTGCGTCGCCCGCTTGGACCTGTCGCGGAGATCCCGATCATCGCCGATGCCGCCGTGGATCGCGAGTTCGGTACCGGCGCGCTCAAGATCACGCCGGCCCACGACAAAACCGACTTCGAGATCGGTCTGCGCCATAAGCTGCCGGTGATCGATGTCCTCCGCGCCGACGGCGTGCTGAACGAGCTCGCGGGTTCCGACCTTGCGGGCATGGAGCGGTTCGCCGGCCGCAAGCGGGCGGCGGAGATTCTCAAGGCATCCGGCGCGCTCCTCGCCGAGGAGAGCCACGCCAACAATGTCGGCTACTCGGAACGGGCGGACGTTCCGATCGAGCCGCGGCTCACGTGGCAATGGTGGCTGCGGTACCCGCGCGTGGAGGAGGCCAAGGCTGCGGTGCGCGACGGCCACATCCGTTTCCACCCCGAGCGCTGGAGCAAGGTGTACCTGCACTGGCTGGAAAACATCCAGGACTGGTGCATCAGCCGTCAGCTCTGGTGGGGCCACCGCATCCCGGTCTGGTACCGCAAGGGCCTCGACCGCGAATCGCTCACCGAACAGGACCTGCGGGATCCGACCAAGGTGCATGTCTCGTTCGAGGGCCCCGCTGACCCGGAGAACTGGACGCAGGAGGACGACGTGCTCGACACGTGGGCGTCGTCGTGGCTCTGGCCGTTCGCGACGCTCGGCTGGCCGGACCGCGAGGCGCAGGCGAAGCAGGGGCTCGATCATTTCTACCCGACCACGACGCTGGTGACGGGCCCTGACATCATCTTCTTCTGGGTCGCGCGCATGATCATGGCCGGTCTGGAGTTCATGCGACCCGGCGAGCCGATCGAGCGCCGCATCCCGTTCCGTCATGTCTACTTCACCGGCATCATCCGCGACGCGCAGGGCCGCAAGATGTCAAAGTCGCTCGGCAACTCGCCCGACCCCCTCGACCTGATCGGCAAGTACGGGGCTGACGGCCTCCGGCTCGGCATCGTCTCGATCGCGCCGCAGGGGCAGGACATCCGCTTCCAGGAAGACCGCATCGAGAGCGGAAAAAACTTCTGTAACAAACTGTGGAACGCCTGCCGCTTCCGGCAGATGAGCGGCCCGGCGGGCGACAATTCATCCGTGGACGCGATACTATCCCGGCTGGAGCCCGCGCGCTTCGACGCCGACGATCACGCGATCCTCGACCGCATGCTGGCGACCTCGCGCGAGGTCGCGCGTTGCTTCGCCGAGTTCGAGTTCAGCGCCGCGGCGCAGGCCCTGTACGGGTTTTTCTGGAATGATTTCTGCGATTGGTACGTGGAGGTCTCCAAGGCAAAGTTGCAGGATCCGGCGACGAAGGGCACCTGCCTCGCGATCCAGGACCTCGTGCTGCGGCAAACGCTGCTTCAGCTGCATCCGTTCATCCCGTTCATCACCGAGGAACTCTGGGCTCAGTTGGGTTACGGCGCTCCCGGAAAATTCATCGAGGATGCGAGGATCGAGGATTCCTCGCAGCTGGCCTCCGTCGCCCAGGTGAAGGGCGTCGTGATCGACCGCGCCGCAGTGGCCACCGTAGAGCGCCTGAAGCAATTCGTCTCGCAGGTCCGCGCACTAAAGGCCGACCACAATCTGGCTAGCCGGCGGGACGTCACGTTCCTGGTCACGGCGACCGACGCCGACTGGACGGTCATCTCCGCAAATCTCGCCAAGCTCGCCCGGATGGCGGGCGCGGCGAAGGTTGAGCGACGGGAGAAGGTGGACGCCGCTCCTGCGGTGGTCACCCCGCTGGGTACGGCTTATCTCGACCTCGCGAGCGCGGTCGACGCCGGTGCCGAGAAGGTACGGCTGTCCAAGGAACTTGAGCAATTGGCCAAGCACATCGCCGGGACGGAGGCGCGCCTCGCCAATGAGGCATTCGTGAGCAAGGCCCCGCCGGCCGTGCTCGAGGGCGCGCGGCGTCAGCTGGCCGACCAGCAGGCGAAGCGCACCGAGCTGGAGCGCTTGCTCAAGGCGCTTGGCTGACCCGATAGCGCGGCTCGTTTCAACACGAGCGCGCCTCCTGGTCGGGGGAAATCAGCGAACCGGCAAGGGTGTGATGAGCGCCCGTTGTGCCTCGAGCTCCGCCTGCAAACGTCGAAGCTTTTACGCCGCGGCGGGATGGGCGAGTGCGTGCGACATGTTTCGACTTTACCGAGGGCTGATGCAGCAGCACTGCTGAAGCACCCCGCGCCGACACTGGCGTCGAAAAAGCCTCACTATGAACTTCCTTGCTACCGGCTTTGCCGGGTTCGCCCTCCTTATCGCGGCTTCGCCCGCCGGCGCCCAGACCGCCGCCACGGCGTCGGCGGCAACCAGCGCCGCCGGCCCGCAACGCGATGCCGCCGTGGTGCTGTCCCCCTTCGAGGTGAACTCCGGCGAGGACAAGGGTTATGCCGCCTCCTCGGCTCTCGCCGGCACGCGTACCAACGAGAAGCTCGCCAATCTCCCCAACTCGATCTCGGTATTCACCGCGGATCTGCTGAGCGACCTCGCGATCAACGACTTCTTCGGCGCAGTGGAATTCGCGGTCGGCGCGGAAAACATCTTCAACGACACTGGCACCGTGGGCGCGCCTGTCGGCTCCCGCTCGGGCAACCAGATCAGTTTCCGCGGTGTCCCGTCGATCCGGCAGCTGCGCGACGGGTTTCCCTGGTTCCTGCCCGCCGACACCTACAACACGGAGCGCATCGAGTTCGCGCGCGGGCCCGGCGGACTGGCCTACGGGGACGTCGATCCCACGGGCATTATCAATGTCTCGACCAAGCGCGCCTCCTTCCGTCGCGCCGCCTCTGCGCAGGTGCGCTACGATTCATTCGGCACGCAGCGGTATTCGCTCGATCTGAACCAGCCGCTCCATCCGCGCTTCGGGTTTCGTTTCAACGCCCTCAATTCAGAGGTCGAGCAGTTCCGGCAGCGCGGCAGCAAGGACTACCGCGGCTTCGCCCTCGCCGGGCGGTGGGATATTTTCTCGCACCGGCGCACGCGCCTCGACCTCAACTACGAAGGCGGCCACCAGCGCAGCAACCAGAGCACGCTTCGGCTCAACGACGGGACACGCGCGTACGTCCGCGGAACCGGCACCAACGCGCTCGACGCCAACCCCGACCTCCCCGGCACCCAGGTTAACGGGGTCGGCATGCGGCAGATCGCTGCCGCCACCGGCAACGCCCGTGTGTACTTCGACCTCGGTGGCACGCTCCATGACATGCGGTCCACGGCGACCACCACGTTCCGCACTTCCACGCTCCTCACCGGCGCCGCCGTGGCGACCGGCACCGACCCGCAGAACCCCGTCCGCTACCCGCTCACGCCGGTCCCCACCAGCGTTTATCCCGAAGGTCAGGATTGGGGCGGGCCGGACAACCGCCACGACACCGACTTCCACGCCTACAACATCGAGCTCTCCCATTCGCTCGGCGATCATTGGCGATTCTTGATCGCGCACAACGCGCAGGTCGACGACACGACGCGCCTGCAGACCTACTCCTCCGCCGGCGCGCTGGGCATGAACGCCCGCGCCGTCTTCGTCGACGTCAACCGCGTGCTGCCGAGCCCCACGGTGCCGAACACCACTATCCCCAACCCGCGGTTCGAGCAGCTGATGCTCGCGTACGCCCCCACGTTTACCGACGACGGCAACCGGGCGGTCGGCTGGCGCGCCTCGACCGTGTTCGATTCGCGGCTGCCATTTTGGAATTCCTCCTTCCGCGCGGTCGCCGGCGCCAGTTACCGCCACGAGCGGAACTACCTCGACACCTTCGCGTACGCGCTCACCCGCGAGGAGATCGCGCGCCGCGGGCTGACGGGAGCCGCCGCCACGTTCGCCAACAATGTCGTCAACCCGATCCATTACCTCGCCGACGGGAACAGCGACGACCAGCTGCGATTGAAGGTGATTCCTGGCGTCACGGGCTTCTGGCGTTCGGGTGCATCGCAAACACGCTTCGATCAGACGCTCGGCTCCGGTAACCTGACGACGATC
>JAURJO010000211.1 GCA_030832235.1 Verrucomicrobiota bacterium | reverse complement strand
TCGAACTCCAACTCCACGCTTTTCCCGTCCGGGGCGGGTCGCGCCGCGACGACCTTCACGCGCGCCTCATCCACCGGCGGCGAACCGTACTTCGATTGGTAGTAATAGCGGAAGCGGTTCACCTCAAACGCGGCGGTGCGCGCCAGTTCAGCTACGGGCAACGGGCGGGTGAAACTCACACGGAGGCCGCGCGGTGCGAGCTTGATGTCGAGGATCTCCAACCCGGCGCGCCCGTCCCAGCGGATCCGCTGCAGTCCGTCCTCACCCGCACCCCACCCCGCGGTGCACGCGATCCACCAGCTGCCATCCGGCGCGAAGGCCGAACGCGTTCCGCCACCTTTCAGACGCACCCCGGTCACGTGCGGCGGCGCCTCGTTGCGCCCCAGGAACGGGAAACACGCACCCTGCCAGACTCCCGCGACCTGCTCCAATGAAGCTCGCACGACCAGCCGCGAGTAATCTCCCGTGAACACCTGACCGGTGAAGGGTCCGAAGCGCCCGCCCGTCGTGTCCCAAACGGGTTGGCCGGGAGATGTGCCCATCGGTCCGTGCGGGAAAACCACCGCCGGTGTCTTGAGACGCCGCCACAGCGCCGCGGGTGTTGCGCTCTCCGGAGTCGATGCGGTCTCCCACTTCAGGCTCGCCGCGTGGCCATGGAAATCGCCGCGGGTGATGTGGAGCAGCCCCGTCGAGGCCTTGTAATCACCCTGGTTGTCTGTGGCGAAAAGGTCACCTCCGGGACTGAAAGCGAGGCCGTTGGCCTGGCGGAATCCGCTCGCCCAGGGCTCGAAAGAGCCGTCAGCGCCCAGCCGCACGATCCAGCCGCGCCAAGGGGTTTCCGAATTGTGCCCGGTCGTTTCGCCGTTGAACGAGAAGTCGCGCCGGCCGCGCGCGGGGAGATTCGGATAGGCGGCCTTCTGCGCGGCGTCGCTCGTGGTCGTGGAGTCCAGCGATGGCGCGACGAAAACGTTGCCCGCGGCGTCCCGCGCCGGTCCAAAAAGAAACTCATGGTAGTTGATCGACTGACCCCAACGGCCGCCGATCGCCTCGAACGTGCCGGCGCGACCGTCGCCATCACTGTCGGTCATCCGCAGAACCTCCGGCCGATGCGCGGCGAGGATCACGTTTTCCGACTCCGCGATTAGCCCCATCGGCTCATCCAGACCGCCCGCGAAACGCCGCCACGCCGCGCGTTCACCCGCGGGCCGCAGCCAGATCTCGCCGAGCCGCGTCGCCACGACGGCGGAACCACCGGGAGTGAACGCCACCGCCGCGATGCCGCCACGCATTTCCGCGGGCAGGTTCAGGTTCTCGATGATGTAGCCGGCCCGCGCCACCAACGGGACGAGCGCGACCAGCACAGCGACGAGAATCGCGTATCGCTTCATGGCGCGGTTTTTCCCAGCGGGATCTCCAGGGTGATCTTGCCGTCCATACCCGGTGCAAGCCGCTCGGGCGGCCGGCCTTCGAGCACCCGCCACCAGCGGGCGTCGTTCCCGGCGGGAAAGTGCATCGTCCGCAAAAGCGCGCCACCGCCGGACTTCACCCGCACCTCTTCACGCACCGGTACGCCGTCGACCGTGTAGCGGAACTCGATCGCGTCGTCGCGCAGCGCATAGCCGGTGAAGGCCACCTCCGGAACCTTGGCCGGGTCTCCGCGGCGCAGGGGGGCCATGCCCTCCTCGCGGTGCACCAGCGAGCCCTCCAGCACCGCGGGCTTGATGAACTTTCCCGGCCCCGGGCGCATCGGCGCAAGGTCGAGGAAAACTCCCGTCCAGACGTAGCTCACGCCGCAACGCACAGGATCGAAGCAGAAGTTCACGCCTCCCGGCAAAGCGACCGCGAAGCTGCTCGGCGCCGCGCCATGCGGGAGGTAGCCGCGCTCCACCCGCACTTCCGCCTGCGCCCCCGCGGCGAGGCACGCCAACAAGAAAGCCGTCCGCGAGCGGGAGGGTCTCATTTTCGCGTCGTGATGAAGACGAACGCGCCGAGCTTCGATGCGGTGAGCACATCGGGAACACCGTCCCGGTTCACGTCGACGGCGACAACCTGGGTGCCGAGCCCCGAAGCGTCGTCGATCAACCGAGGAACATAGCGCGCCCCTCCCGGCGCCGCGGCGTCACGACGGAGGAGAAAGGCGTAATTGACGGGGGTGGCCATCGGTTCGACGTCGCCCTTCGGGCCGTGCGCCCAGCGGCGCTTTCCCGTCACAATGTCCGGCCGCCCATCGCCATCGAGGTCCGCCAGCGTAAGCGCGTGCGGCTGGGAGAAAGCCACGCCGAAGCGCGCCTCCTCCTCGCGGTTACCCATGATGCGGTGCTCCCGGAAGGAAATCGCGCCGGCGGCATCGCGCGTCTGTTCGAACCACGAAAGGCCCCAGCCGTGCGCGTTCTTCGCCGTGATCACGTCGTTGCGGCCGTCACCGTTCACATCTGCCACGAGGATCTGGGCGCCGCCGCGGTCGGCGCTGAACACGAACGGATGCTTGCGCCACGGAGTCCCGGGCGGCGCGGATTTCGGCGGCTGCTCCCACCAGCCTTCGTTGAGCACGAGGTCGGCGCGCCCGTCACCGTTGATGTCTCCCACGCCTTCGCCGTGGTAGTAATGGTTGTATTCGCCGGGCTCCGTGACCGCGACGAATCGCCAGGGTTTTGTCGGCGCCGACCAATCGGGCGCGTACCAACCCCATTGCTTGAGCTTGTCTGAAGCCGCGGTGCCCGAGATCGCCAGGATCTCCGGCCGGCCGTCGCCGTCGATGTCGAGAAACTGCGGCGCTTCGCCGAAGACGCGGGGCGAAACCAGATGCCGGCGCCAAAGCGCATCGGGCCGCCGCGCCGCCTCCGGTCCCGGGTTCTCGTACCAGAACGCCTCGTGGAACAACACGCGGCCGAGCACCAGCAGGTCGATGTGCCCGTCGCCGTTGAAGTCGTACGGAAACGTGAACATCGAGTTCGTCGGCTTCTCCTCCAACGGCTGTGGCACCGGCTCATAAAAGGTGTGCCGCGTCGTGAAACCGGGTCCCGCGTACCAATACGGTCCCGCGATCACGTCCACGTGGCCGTCGCCGTCGATATCGGCCGCGTTGATCCCGTCGCAGAAGTACTCCCCGGTGAGTGTGATTTTCCGGAACGCGACGTCACGCGTCTCGGCCGCACCCTGCAAGGGGACGGCTACGAGCAGCAGCCACAGCCGGAACTTTCGTAAGGCGATCACGGCTGGGCGGCTTTCTTCTTCGCGCGCCGCTTCGGGGCACCCGGTTCATCGCC
>JAURJO010000210.1 GCA_030832235.1 Verrucomicrobiota bacterium | reverse complement strand
CGACTTCGTCCGCGAGGAACGCGAATGGCGGCTCACGGAGCGGAGGGTGCGCGTCTTCACCGATTACCGCGAGATGCTCGACGCCTGCCACGCGGCGCTTGACCTGGTCGTCGTCCCAACCCCCATCCCGTTGCACGCCGAGATGCACGCCGCCGCCGCGGCGCGCGGCCTCGGCGTTTACCTGGAAAAGCCGCCCACCCTCGACCACGAGGAACTGGAGCGGATGATCGCGGCCGATGGCCAAGCGCCGCGGCGTGCGCTCGTGGGTTTCAACTTCATCGTCGAGCAGCCGCGACTCGCTTTGAAAACACGCCTGCTCGCCGGGGAGTTCGGCGCGCCGCGGGTCGCGACCCTGCAAGCGCTCTGGCCGCGGCCCACGGCCTACTTCCGCCGCAACCACTGGGCCGGCCGGCTGCTGGCGGACGACGGCCGCATCGTGGCGGACTCCTGCTTCGGCAACGCGATGTCGCACCATGTGCACAATCTCCTCTTCTGGGCCGGAACCCCAGGGCTCCACTCGTGGACGCCGCTCGCCGCCGTGAAGGCGGAACTCTACCGCGCCCACACGATCGAGGGGGCCGACACTTTTTTCGTGGAGGCCGACACCCCCGGCGGAGTGACCCTGCGGCTCACCACCTCGCACGCCTGCGCCGGCGCCAGCGGTCAGTGCGAAACCGTGCTCTGCGAGCGTGCGCTCATCCGCTACGTGGTGGGCGGCCAATGGGAAGTACGCTGGAACGACGGCCGCGTCGAGCGCGGTACCCTGGGGCCCTTCGACGCGCTGGAGACGAACCACGTCGAGTATCATAACTACCTGCGCGGGAATTGCCCCCGGCCGGCGACGACCCTCGCCGACTGTCGTCCGTTCGTGGCGTTGAACTCCCTGGCCTACGTATCGAGCCGGACCATCCGCGATTTCCCGCCGGACGCAGTCGTGCCGGTGCGCGACGAAAAGGAGCAGTTGGATTACCTGAACGTGCCGCACCTGCCGGCGGCACAGGAGCAATTCCTGGAGCATGGCGTCTGGCCCGGAGAAAGCCGCTGGAATCGCGCGCCGGGCGAGGTCGCGACGATCGCGGACCTGCCGCGTTTCGGCGCCGTGGTGCGCGCGATGGCGGGAAGTTGAGGCGGCGGACCTAGTCCGCCACCACCACCCCGTTGATTTCTCATCTGCGACTCCTGCGCCTCTTGGCGGCCATCTCTTGATTGGCCACGAAAAGGCTCAAGACGCGCAGAGGTGAGGTTGGAACGGCGAGGCCGGGAAGTTCGAAGTGGCATCGGCCGGGGTCGCCGGACCCCGGCTACATCGAACAAAGCATTCCTCTTCCGTGTTTACCCGTGTCCATCCGTGGTTGGCCGTCGCGAAGCGTTTCAGGAAAGCCTTCGGCCGTCGGCCCTCGACATCGTCCGCGGCGAGCGGCCGCGGCACCAAGCCAGGAAGCGGCAAGATTCGTGTCCCTTCGTGTTCCTTCGTGGTTACCCCACCGCGGAGCGTCCGAGTTCAGCCTTGCTCCGCCGCTTTACACCGCGCGTGAACCACGCGAACTTTTCACCCCATGGCCACGCCATCTTTCGTCTATCAGGATCCGTTTCCGCTCGGTCCCGACACGACCGGCTACCGCTTGCTCTCGCGCGAGGGCATCAGCGCGTCGACCTTCGAGGGTCGCGAGATCCTGAAGGTGGCGCCCGAGGCGTTGAGCTACCTCGCGCGCCAGGCTTTCCACGACACCTCGTTTTTCCTGCGGACCGAGCACCTGAAGCAGGTGGCGGCGATACTCGACGATCCCGAGGCCTCGGCCAACGACCGCTATGTCGCGCTCACACTCCTGAAGAACGCCGAGATCGCGGCGGAGGGGATCCTCCCGATGTGCCAGGACACCGGCACGGCGGCGATCATGGCGAAGAAGGGCCAGGAGGTCTGGACCGGTGCCAACGACGCCGAGTGGCTGTCCCGCGGCGTGTACGAGTGCTACACACGCGAGAACCTGCGTTACTCGCAGACGGCGCCGCTCGACATGTGGCGCGAGGTGAACACCGGCACCAACCTGCCGGCGCAGATCGACATCCTGGCGACCGAGGGGGCGAAGTACGATTTCCTGTTCGTCGCGAAGGGCGGCGGGTCGGCGAACAAGATGTACCTGTTCCAGGAAACGAAGGCGCTGCTCAACCCGCGGAGCTTCGAGAAGTTCGTCGGCGACAAGCTGCCGCTCCTCGGCACGTCGGCGTGTCCGCCCTACCACCTCGTCTTCGTGGTGGGAGGCACCAGCGCCGAGTCGTGCATGAAGGTGCTGAAGCTCGCCTCCGCGCGCTACCTTGATGCCCTCCCGGTCACGGGCAACGAGCACGGTCGCGCCTTCCGGGACCTCGCGATGGAGGAGCAGGTGCTCAAGATCGCCCGCGCCACCGGGATCGGCGCCCAGTTCGGCGGCAAATACTTCGCGCTCGATGTGCGCGTCGTGCGCCTCCCGCGCCACGGCGCCAGCTGCCCCGTCGCCATGGGCGTCTCGTGCAGCGCCGACCGCAACATCCGCGGCAAGATCACCCGCGAAGGCATCTTTCTTGAGCAGCTGGAGACGAAGCCGGGGCGCTTCATCCCTGCCGCGAGCCGGATGTGGAAGGACGACTCCATCGTGCGCATCGATCTCAACCGCCCGATGCGCGACATCCTCGCCGAGCTGTCGCGTCACCCGGTCACCACGCGCGTCTCGCTCACCGGCCCGCTCATCGTCGCCCGCGACATCGCCCACGCGAAACTCAAGGAGCGCCTCGATGCCGGCCAAGGCCTGCCTCAATACTTCAAGGACCACCCGGTCTACTATGCCGGTCCCGCCAAGACGCCCACGGGCTACGCCTCGGGATCATTCGGTCCCACGACGGCAGGTCGCATGGACAGCTACGTCGACGTCTTCCAATCCCACGGTGGCTCAATGGTGATGCTCGCCAAAGGCAACCGTGGCCCGGCCGTTACCCAGGCCTGCCGCAAACACGGCGGCTTCTACCTCGGCAGCATCGGCGGCCCGGCCGCGATCCTTGCCAAGGAGAACATCCGCAAGGTGGAGCTACTCGAGTATCCCGAACTTGGCATGGAGGCGGTCTGGAAGATCGAGGTGGAGGACTTCCCCGCGTTCATCCTCGTCGACGACAAGGGCAACGACTTCTTCGTGAACGGCTGCGGCGCCTGTCTGCCGACCAAGGGTTGAGCGGGCCGCGGGCGTAGGGCGGGGGCACGGGGGTGAAACCCGGCAAACTCCGGCTCGCCGGAGCGACGCTGGTTTCACAAGCATCCCGCCATGCGCTCCCCTACCCCATCTCGTTTTACCCACTTGTTTTTTACAGCCGCCGCGCTCGCCATCCTGCTGATCGCGGCGGGTCCGCTCTCGGCCGCGGGCACCCCACGCGCCGGCGCCACCACCACCGCACTCGACCGCTACGTCGCGGCCCCGGACGCGAATTTTTCCTGGAAACGGACCGGCGGGCTTGAGGCGGAGGGCGTCAGCGCTGACGTGCTCGACGTCATTTCGCAGCACTGGACCCCGCCGGGCGGCTCGCAGCCCGTTCCGTGGCAACACTGGGTGACCATCATCCGCCCGCCGCGGATCGAGCACTCCGCTGTGTTGCTCTTTATTTCCGGCGGCTCCAACCGCCCGGGTCCGGCCCCGCGACCGTCGCGCGAACTCGTCGAGGTGGCGAAGGCCACGCGCTCGATCATCGCCGAGGTACGCAACATTCCAAACCAGCCCCTTACACTCGAGGGCGATGGCAAGGAACGGAAGGAGGACGATTTCATCGCGCGCACTTGGCTGCGTTTTCTCGAGACGGGTGACGAACGCTGGCCGGCCCGGCTTCCGATGACCAAGGCGGCGGTCCGCGCGATGGACGCCGTGACAGAGTTCCTCGCCTCCCCGGAAGGGGGTGCGCGCAAGATCGAGCAATTCGTGGTCTCGGGCGCGTCGAAGCGCGGCTGGACCGCTTGGACGACCGCGATCGTCGATCGCCGCGTCGTGGCGGTATGCCCGCTGGTGATCGACATCCTGAACGTCGAGAAATCGATGGACCACCATCACCGGGCCTACGGGTTTTTCGCACCCGCGGTCGGGGACTACTTCCGGCAGGGCATCATGGGCTGGAGCGGAACACCCGAGGCGCGCGCGCTGTACAACATCGAGGATCCGTTCTCGTACCGCGACCGCCTCGCACTGCCCAAGCTCATGATCAACGCCTGCGGCGACCAGTTCTTCCTGCCCGATTCGTCGCAGTTCTACTTCGCCGACCTGCCGGGACCGAAATACCTCCGCTACATCCCCAACACCGATCACTCGCTGAAGAACAGCGACGCCCCGAACACCATCGCCGCCTGGCACCACGCGATCGTCACCGGCGCCCGTTTGCCCCAGCTTTCCTGGCGGCACGAAAACGGCGCGCTGGTCGTTTCCACCGGGGACCGCCCGCGGCAGGCACGACTCTGGCACGCTACGAACCCCGCGGCGCGCGACTTCCGCCTCGAGACCTTCGGCGCAAAATGGACCTCCGAGCCTCTCGACGCCGCCGGCTCCGATATCCGCGCCACCGTGCCGGAGCCTGCCGCGGGTTGGACCGCCTACCTCGTCGAGATGGAGTATGATCTCGGCGGACCGGCGCCCTTGAAACTCACGACCGAGGTCACAGTCACGCCGCGCAAGCTGCCCTTCGGGGCGTTCCAAATCGAACGGCCGAAGGGATTCCTCTCCCAATGAGATCCCACCACGCGTCCGGCTCGTGGCCGCGGAACACCAGCCTCGCGCTGGCTGCCGTCCTGTTTTTCTCCGGCTGCACAACGGTCAGGCTCTCGACCACACCCGCGCGAGCGCCCGAGTGCTGGATCGACCTCACGCGAGGCGAGGAAGCGGAACACGCCGACGTCATGGCCGATCTGGCCAAGGCCGACGTGGTTTACATGGGCGAGGCGCACACCATCCGCCGTCACCATGAACTCCAGTTACGACTGCTGCAGGAGCTCTTCGCATCGGGCCGGCCGCTGACGCTTTGCCTCGAGCAACTTGAGGCGCGGGACCAGCCGGCGGTCGATCGTTACGCCCGCGGCGAGATCAGCTTCGCGGCGCTGGCCGCGGCGATCGAATGGGAAAAGAAGTGGCGCAATTACCGCGACTACGAGCCGTTGTGCGAATTCGCCCGCGCGCGCCGACTCCCGATCCGCGCGCTGAATGCGCCCGCCGCCGTGATCCGCGCGGTGAGCCGAGGCGGCGGACTGGCAAAACTGCCCGCGGAGCAGCGGGCGCAACTCCCGGCCGAAGTCCACCTCGACGACCCGGCCTACGAGCGCCTGATGCAGCTCGAACTGGCGGTGCACATGGCGGTCGACCCCGCGAAACTGCGGCCGATGTTCGAGGCCCAGGCCAGCCGCGACGAGACCATGGCGGCCAACATCGTTGCTGCGCTCCGGCCGATCGACGGCACCAAACGCGTCGCCTTTGTCGTGGCCGGCGCCGGCCATGTGCGCTACGGCCTAGGCACAGCCGAACGCGTGCGACGCCGTCTACCGGAGATCACCGAGCGCATCGTGCTCATCACGGAGAGCGGGGAACTCGTCCTCTCCGCCGCCGACAAAGCCGCGAGCCGAGACGTGACGATTTCCCACGCGGACCTGCGTTCTCTCGGCCGGCCGCCCGGCGACTACGTCCGCGTGCTGCCGAAGATCGCGCTACCGCCGGGTCATCCACCAGTCGCGCGCTGATCAAACCCGACGCGCCGGATCCGAATTCAATACGGCGCTCACTCAACCCGCGCAGGGGGGTGACGACTCCCTTGCCCCCGGCGGCGCGTTTCCGATCGGGCCGCGAAGTGGTTCAGGACACACGGCGGCGATGCTTGAACAGAATGGCCGCGATATTCAGCGGCTCGGACGGATTTCACTCATCCGCGCCATGAGTGAAGTCCGTGGACAAAACCGCGGAGCGATTCGGGAAAGCCATCGGCCGCCGGGGTATCCTTATCATCGGAGCCAGCCAACCTCGGCTAAACCGCACGCCATTCTCCAGGTAGACGAGGCACGGGATATTGAGGAAATCCGTGAGATGTGAACGAGGGCTCCACCCTCGGATCGTCGGACACGGCCTTAATCGTCCCTCCCGGAGCGAGGCCGCCTCAGCGGAGCTTTTGTGACGGCGGAGCCGCGCCAGGTCAGATGTGTTTCGAATCGGTCTCGTCCTTTCGGACGTAACCACTGTCCTGCCGTTGGAAGTTTACCGCGTTCTTCTTCAGGTACGCTTGGTAAACGTCGTCCGCGGTCATGCCCAAGGTCTGGGCGAGAGAGACCAGGAAGTGGAACAGATCGACCACCTCGACGCGGGCGTTCTGCTCGTCGAACTTCTGATACTTGGCCCACCACTTCCACGGCACGCTGTCGATCAGCTCGGCCGTCTCCTGCTGCATCGCGCGCGTGTAGTTGAGGATCCACTTGGCCTTTTCTTCATCGGTCGGCGGCGGCAGATGCACGCCGATCCGCTGATTCAACGCGTCCTGCATGCGGAAGATTTCCTCTAGCTTGTCCATGGGCGCACGGTGCCCGCGCCGCCGAGCGCTTGGCAAGCCGCTTCAACGCCGCGGTGCGGCTGGACTGCGCCGCGAGTCTACCCCAAGCCGCTGCGATTCGTGTACCTTTGTGCCCATTCGTGGTTCGAGCCCTGCCAAGCGATCACGCTTCCCCTGAACACCATCGCCCAACTCCGTCGCCTTCCCCACTCCACCTCTCGTAGCGTCACCGTATCGCGCGGCCTGCGCCTTTTCGCGGCCAAGGCATCGCATGGCCGCGAGGAGGCACAAAAGACGCAGGAACCGGGCTCCAACCGGCCCGTCCCTAGTTCATCCGTGTGAATCCGCGTCCATCCGTGGTTGAACCCACACGGAGCGATACGGGAGCGCATCACGAACCGCGTTGCTTGGAACAATAGGTCGGGAAGTTCGGTGAGACCTGTCGTCGCTTCCTCATCCGCGACATCGGCGAAATCCGCGGTCAAAGCCGCGGAGCGGTTCGGGACAGCCTTCGGTCGTCCCGGTTTCAGCAGGATCCGCGGCGGGCTCGCCCGCCGAAGCCTTGGCGAAGGAGGGCGGCCGCGGCTACACCAAGCCGTTCCCATTCGTGTCCCTTCGTGGTTCACCCCACGCGGCACAATTCAGCGCTCCCTGAAAGCGCCGCCTCGCGCCCTAGCCCGCGCTCGCCCTTTCCTGCCCTCCACTAGCTTCCGCTGCCGGAACCGGGAGTAAGCGCTTTGATCCGCCTCCGGGAATGGCGAGGGAGCCTTTGTCCGGCGACACGAGTGGCACGACGGAGGTCAACGCTACGAGCGTGCTCTATGGTGATGCTCACCGGCCGGCCGTGCGCGTCGAGATCCACCACCACATCGGGGGTGATCTCCCGGGTGGAGACGACCCTGGCTGAGGAGAACTCGAGCAGGGCGGTGTCGGTATCGGAAAAGTAGGTGACTTTCACGGGCGGGCGTTTCGGTCGAAAAAGGCGTTATGGATGGTTTCACCGTCCGCTAGAAGCACAACGCGCAAAACGCGTCCGCCGGCGGCCGGGATACGGCGCCAGCGGCGGAGGCGTCCGTCTGACTGGACTTCCTCGCGATCGGGGTGCCGCGACGCCAACAGGATCCATTCGTCCAGAATGGCAGCCCGGTCGGGCCGCAGACGCATGTGTCGGAAATAGGTGGTGCACTTCATCGCGCCCGCACGGCGGACGGCGGGAGCGAACGACTGAGCGAGCGGCCCTTACAGGGCGCGTTGTACCCGAAAAAAGGAGCGCTGCGACAGGCCAGCCGCCAAGTTCCTCATCCGCGACATCCGACCAAAGGTACAACGGTCCAGAGGACCAAGGGACCGGATCCATGTGAATCCGCGTCCATCGGTGGTTTCCACCCCGCGGAGCGATACGGTAGCGCGTCAGGATGACCCGAGCGTGGAACAGAAGATCGGGAAGATCGGCAAGACCCTCCGCCACTTGCTCATCCGCGACATCGGCGAAATCCGCGGTCAAAGCCGCGGAGCGATTCGGAAAGGCCTTCGGCCGTACGGTCGCCGGCATCGTCCGGGGTCGCCGGACCCCGGCTACAAACGAAACGCATTTATCCGTGTCGATTCGTGTCCATCCGTGGTTGTCACCACGCGGAGCGATACGGGAGCGCGTCACGAACCCCATCGTTTGGAACAGAAGGTCGGGAAGGTCGGACAGGCCTGCCGCCGCTTCCTCATCCTGCGAACCGCGCTCCACGGCCACGGCAGGAATTGCCACTTGCCAGCAGGTAGGGCCACCGCGACCCTGACCCCTCGCGCCCCCGTCGAGCCTTCAAACGCTCCGGCGGACGTGAACCCCGCGAACCGCCCGCGCCTCCGCGCCGGATCGCCTCAAACACAAACACACAAAGACATGTCAGCTAATGAAAAGTCAGGCGCGCCGACCCCGGCCCCCGCCGACTTGTCCGCCCCGGCCTCCGGGTCCGCGGACTCCGCCGCCCCCCAGGCGGCCCCCGCCAGCAGCCCCGCACCGGCCTTCGGCTCGTTCGGAAGCACTCGCGGTTCGGGTCTGGCCCGTGGCAAACGCCCGGCGTCCAGCGCCCCCGCCAGCAGCCCGGCCACCCCGGCCGGTTACAAGCCCAGCTCCCTCGAGGTCATCACCCCGAAGAGCGAGTACCGCAATCCGTTCACGGGTGAGACTTCCGTGGGCGCCCCACCGCCGGCCGAGCCCGCGGCTCCGGCCCCGGCCGCCGCCGTTCCGGCACCGGTGGCGACACCGGCACAGGCACCTTCGCCTACTCCGGCCGCGCCCGCGGCTCCGGAAGCCAAGTCGGAGATCAATATCCTGCCGCCGGAATCCACCCGCCGGTCGGAGGTTCGCTGGGAAGCTCCCGGCGCCGCCCCTCGCCGCGAGGATCGCGGAACCTTCCAGCCGCGCGATCGGCGGGAACGCCGCGAGGGCGGCCCTCGCGAGCCCCGGCGCGACGAAGGCCGCTTCGAGCCGCGCGAACCGCGTCGCGATGAGCCCCGTCTCGAACCCCGCGAACACGCCCCGTACCGCGGCGGCGAACGCAAGGAGG
>JAURJO010000209.1 GCA_030832235.1 Verrucomicrobiota bacterium | reverse complement strand
GTTCTCGGTGCCCGCGACATACGCGGAAGCGTTCGGTCTCTATGTCGTCGAGGCGATGGCGTGCGGTGTGCCGGTGGTGCAACCGCAGTCGGCCGCGTTCCCGGAGTTGATCGCCGCAGGTGGCGGTGGTCTCGGCGTTCCCGCGCGCGATCCCGCGGCGCTCGCCCGCGCTTGGCGCGACCTGCTGCGCGACCCGGCCCGGCGGGCGGAACTCGGTCGTGCCGGCCGCGCCGCCGCGGAAGCCCATTTTTCGTCGGCCGCGATGGCCGCGGCCTTCCGCCGCGAGATCGCCGGTCTCGCTTTGGGAAAAGCCGTCGGAGTCTGAGCCGCGGGGCGGCCGGAGTTGCGCTCAGATCGAGTACTTCGCGCGGACGTCCTCGGGGATCGGGGTCGAACGCCCCGTGGCGAGCGTCACGAGCGTGTAGGAACAATGCCCGTCGCAGACGCGTTTTCCGGTGGGCTGCTTCTCGATCTCGAAGTCCACGCGACAGCCGGTCTCCGTGAAATGGTCGATCCAGCACCGCACGATCATGCGGTCACCCAAGCCGAGCGGGCGCTTGTAGTGGATGGTGGCGGTCGTCATCCACCAGCCGAGTCCGCGGTCGGCGAACGCCTGCATGGACATGCCGTAGTTCTTCTCCATCTGCTCGAACCGCGCCGCCAGCACGTAGTCGAGGTAGCGCGTGCTGTGCACGTGCTGGTAGAGGTCGATGTCATCCGGCCGCACCGCGAGCTCGGTCTCGAATTTGGAGTAGACGTTCATGCGCCGCCCCGTGCGAAACACCAAACGTCCCGCGGCGCGACGGAATTTTCCCGGCCGGCCTCGCTCGACGAATCACCGATCCGGTAGCCGCAGGTTCGGCGAAGGCCGGCTGTGCCAGCCGAAGCTCGCCGAGCGAAGGATGGTGCCCGGGGCGGGGGTCGAACCCGCACGACTTTTCAGTCAGGGGATTTTAAGTCCCCAGTGTCTGCCATTCCACCACCCGGGCGCGCGGGGAGGGAAGCCGAGGCATCGCTGGGACTCCAGCCAAACGTCGGCGGCCCACTTGGGCCTTGCGGGTGCCAGAGGCCCCTCGCACGTTCCGCGCGGTGAAAATCGGTCTTCTCGGCGGGAGCTTTGATCCCGTGCATTTCGGTCACCTGCTTGCCGCGCAGGACGCCTACGAGCAGCACCATCTCGATCGGCTCATTTTCGTGCCTGCCGCGCAGGCGCCGCTGAAGCCCAACGACGTGCAATCCTCGGCCACCGACCGCCTCGCGATGCTGAGTTCCGCGATCGAGTGGGACCGGCGTTTTGAGATTTCAGATGTGGAACTGCTGCGGGGCGGCGTGAGCTACACCATCGACTCTGCCCGCCACTTTCGCGCGCTTTACCCACACGACCAACTTTACTGGATCATCGGCGGCGACCAGCTGCCGAAGCTCCACCTCTGGCGCGAGATCGGCGAGTTGGCGAAGCTCGTGGAGTTCATCTTCCTCGAGCGCCCCGGGTTCCCCTTGAAGGCCACGCCCGACATCCCCGGACTGCGCCTCCATCGCTGCGACGGCCACCTTCTCGCGATCAGTTCCACCGAACTTCGCGAGCGCACCCGCCGCGGGCTCTCTCTCGATTACTTCGTACCCCACAAGGCGATCGTTTACATCCGCCAGCACGACCTGTATCGCGACAACGCATGAACGTCTCAAATCCCCGCGCGCTCGCTCTGGCCCGCGCCTGTCACCGCATCCTCGACGATAAGAAGGCGGGTGATATCCGCGTCCTTGATGTCTCCGCGCAGTCCTCGATCACGGATTACCTGATCATCGCGACCGCGACGTCGGAGCCGCATCTGCGCGCTTTGCGCATCGAGCTGGAAAAGGTCATCGACGCCGCCCAGGAGCGTATTGTCGGGATCGAGCGCGGGCAGGAGAGCGGTTGGGAGGTCATCGATGCCTTCGACGTGATGGTGCACGTTTTCATGGGTGAGGTGCGGGAGCGCTACGGATTGGAACGCCTGTGGCGCGACGCTTCCGAGCTACCGGCGGCTGCGTTGCAGGACAAGCCCGCCAAGAAGCCGCGCCGCGCCGTCGCGAGCCGGACCCGCAAGGCACCCGCCACCAAGGCCAAGACCACCCGCGTACCGGCTGCTAAGCGGAAAAAGAAGTCAGCGGAGTGAGCCCGAGCCCCTTCTTCGGGTACATTTCATAGCGGTCGGGGGCGCTTCTTCAGAAAAACCGTTTCCAGTCCTGAGCCTCCGCCGCCTTGAAGCCCTCCGCATCAGAGCGGAGACCGGCCTTCCTCAGGCGCCCTTTGGCGCGTAAGTCCATTCTATTTCAATCACCTGCGTAGCGCCTCGGTCTCCTATAGACCTCGGACCGAGTCCTCTTGGCTCGGTCCCTTCCACCTCAACTTCAACTTCCGGCTTCGAGCTTCCGCGCCTGCGGACGGTTCGGCGGGAAAGGCGATTTTTCACTCGTTCCGCGGCGGGGTTTGGCCTTTTTTCTACCGTTTCCATGAAGCACTTCCTCAAGGAAACCGACTTTGGTCGGTCCGAGCTCGAGGCCCTGTTCCAGCAGGCGCGCGAGTTGAAGGCCACCCGGGGGCGTCATGCCCGGCCGCTTGAAGGCCAGACGTGGGCTCTCCTGTTTTCCAAGTCGTCCACTCGCACGCGCGTCTCTTTCGAGGTCGGCATCCATGAGCTCGGCGGCAACCCGCTTTTTCTCAATCGCAACGACATCCAGCTGGGTCGCGGTGAGACGGTGGCCGACACTGCGCGTGTCCTTTCGCGTTTCATCCATGGCTTGGTGATCCGCACCCATGATCACAGTGAGGTGAAGGAACTGGCCGCCCGTGGAAGCATCCCGGTCATCAACGCGCTGACCGACCTGCTGCATCCGTGTCAGATCTTCGCCGACGCGTTCACGCTGGCCGAGCGCTGGAGCAAAGGAGGAACCGACCTCACCGGCTCCTTGCGGGGCCGCAAGATTGCGTTCGTGGGCGACCGCGGCTGCAACGTCGCCAACTCGTGGATCATGGGCGCCAACCTGCTCGGCATGAAGATCTCGCTGGCGGGTCCGCCGGGCTTCGACGCCGCGCCGGAGTTTAACCAACTCCTCAAGGAGGAAGGATTCGCCAGCGGCTACGAGTTCACCACCGATCCTTGGGCGGCAGTGAAGGACGCCGATGTGATCTACACCGACGTCTGGGTGAGCATGGGTAAGGAGGAGGAGACCGAGGAGCGTATCCGCGTGATGACACCTTTCCGCGTCACCGAGGAGCTCTGTGCCGCCGCCAAGCCCGGCGCCCTGTTCATGCATTGTTTACCGGCGCACGCCGGCCAAGAGGTCACCGAGCAGGTGCTCGAGGGGTCGCGCTCGATCATCTTCGACCAGGCCGAGAACCGCCTGCACATGCAGAAGGCCATCCTCGCCGCGCTGGCCGCATCGGCGCGCCGCTGAGACGGCCGCCGGCTTTCTTCGTTTTACCATGAAAATCGTCCTCGCTTACTCGGGTGGACTCGACACGTCCGTCATCGTCAAGTGGCTCCGCGAGACCTACGACGCGGAGATCATCACTTTTGCGGCCGATATCGGCCAGGAGGAGGAGCTGAACGGCCTGCCCCGCAAGGCGCGGATGACCGGTGCGTCCAAGCATTACACGCTCGACCTCACGGAAGAGTTCGCGCGCGACTTCATCTACCCGATGATCCGCGCCAACGCGGTGTACGAGGGCCAGTACTACCTCGGCACCTCGATCGCCCGCCCGCTCATCGCGAAGGCGCAGGTCGACATCGCGCGCAAGGAGAAGGCCGACACCGTGGCGCACGGCGCGACCGGCAAAGGCAACGACCAGTGCCGCTTCGAGCTCACCTACATGGCGCTGAACCCGCGCCTGCAGATCCTCGCGCCGTGGAAGATCGAGGAGTTCCGCAACCTCTTCCCGGGCCGCGCGGAGATGATCGCGTACTGCCAGGAGCACAAGATCCCGGTCGAGGCTTCGCTCAAGAAGCCGTACTCGATGGACCGCAACCTGCTCCACATCTCCTACGAGGCCGGCATCCTTGAGGATCCGTGGTTCGACCCGACGACCAAGGCGAACAAGGGCATGTTCAAACTCTCCGTCTCGCCGGAGGACGCTCCCAACAAGGCCGAGTACGTGGAACTCGATTTCGAGCGCGGTGACTGCGTCGCCGTGAACGGCAAGCGCATGTCGCCCGCCGCCGTGCTCAAGACCCTGAACAAGCTTGGCGGCAAGCACGGCATCGGCCGCGTCGACCTCGTCGAGAACCGCTTCGTCGGCATGAAGTCACGCGGAGTGTACGAGACGCCGGGTGGCACGATCCTCATGCAGGGCCACCGCCAGGTGGAGTCGCTCACCATGGACCGCGAGGTCATGCACCTGCGCGACTCGCTGATCCCGAAGTACGCTGAGTTGGTTTACTACGGGTTCTGGTTCGCCCCCGAGCGCGAGGCCCTTCAGGCGCTGGTCGACGAGAGCCAGCGTCATGTCACGGGCACCGTGCGGCTGAAACTCTACAAGGGGAACATCATCACCTGCGGCCGGAAGTCGAAGTACTCGCTCTACGACATGAACGTGGCCTCGATGGAGGGCGTGAAGAGCTGGTACAATCAGAGCGACGCCGGCGGTTTCATCCGCCTGAACGGCCTCCGTCTCCGCGCGCGTCACATCGCGCAGGGCGGCCCGCGCGTCTGACCTCCACGCGCGGGCGCGTTTTCACGCCCGCGGGGTTTTTCCCGCTCCACGTTTCGCGATCTACTTCGCGAGGAACAGCGGCGCGCCGGGGCCCATCGGTACCCCGAGCGCGATCCAGACGATGAGGAGCGCGGTCCAAGTGAGGGTGAACCAGAGCGAGTAGGGCAGCATCGTGGCGATCATCGTGCCGATGCCGGCCTTGGGTTCGTACTTCTGCGCGAAGGTGAGGATCAGCGGGAAATAGCTCATCAGCGGCGTGATGATGTTCGTCAC
>JAURJO010000208.1 GCA_030832235.1 Verrucomicrobiota bacterium | reverse complement strand
CGT
Source organism: Verrucomicrobiota bacterium (assembly GCA_030832235.1). Lineage (GTDB taxonomy): Bacteria > Verrucomicrobiota > Verrucomicrobiia > Opitutales > Opitutaceae > ER46. The sequence goes on along the minus strand of JAURJO010000208.1, from coordinate 3,216 downwards.
CGGTCGCCGCGGGGCGCTGCCCGTGGCGCCATCGAGCGGGTTCATGACCACAAGGTCGGCGGCATCCGCGATCCGGATCCAGCCGCGATGCGCGCGGGCCCCTAGGTTGGCGACAAAGTAGTCGTGACCTTGATCGGTCGACCGACGGATGAAATTCAGCCCGGCGTCGGCCAGCGCCTCGCGTCGCGCGACCGGGGTCAACGCCGCCACGACGTCGGAGACGGCCGTCACGCCGGCCTTTGTCGCCGCATCGCGCGCGGCGGCTAATTCGGCGCGGCGCTCCACCAACCGCCCGAGGCCCGGTACGTCTTCCGGCCAGCGCTCGAAGATAACCGTGGCGCCGGCCTGCGCGAGGTTGGCGATCTGCCGCAGCGTGGACGCTGGCATGCGTCGCGCGGCGGGCACCAAGAGGACGCGATAACGCGCGCCGGGTGTCGCCAGCCGTCCGTTTTCAACGCGGGTCGCCGCGAGCTGTTCGTCGGAAACGTAGTCGAAGGCGTAGCCGCGATCTCCGAGGGTCCGCGCGATCTTCCCGACGGGTTCGCCGGTGAGCCAGTTGACGTGGTGCACGGTGAGCATCTTCGCGAGACCGTTGGCGTCGTCCCACACGTCGGCGGCCGGCCAATAGAGCAGGACGTCGTTGTCGGGGTGTCCGCGCTGGAGCACCGACTGCACGCGGGCCACGTAGCGGTTGAGTTCGGCGAAATCGCGCCACCAGGTGTTGTTGGGGTTGAACTGGGTGGAAGCGTAGAAGAGCCAGCCCGGCCAGGGTGCGTCCTGCGGCGAGAAAACCGTGCCGTGGTAGAAAATGTGGTTGATGCCCTCGACCAGGATGCGGTCGAGCTCGGGCTTCACGTAGGCGAGGGATTCCTTCCAGTGGTCGCGCAGCCAGGTCGCGCTCTCGCTCGAGGCCAGCGGACGGCCCATCACGTGGGCCGCAGAGGACGCCATGCGGACCACGAGCGGCTCGGGCAGATCCTGGTCGTGCCGCACCTCGTCGGCCTCGCGGCGCAGCCCGGGAATCGGGAAGGGGGTCGAGCCGAAAATTTCCGTCTCGGGGATGTCGACCGCCCCGTAGAGGTCGAGGAGGTTGGCGGGTGCGCCGTGCGACTGATTGCGCACGACCCAACCTTGGCGGTGCGACCACGCCACCCAGGCCCGCAGGTACTCAAGGTGGAGCTGGCCTAGCGTCTCGCGGTAGTCGGCCTTCACGCGCGCGAGCGTTTCGCGGTCGATCCTCTTCACCGCGGCGGGATCACGGGCGAGCAGCTCCGCGGCGTAGTCCTGCAGGTCGTAGCCGTGTTGTTGGCGGAAAACCTCCGGCAGGCGGCTCGTCCAGCTCGCGTTGAAATACTCGAACGAGTCATGGAATTGCCCGCGCACGAGATCGCGCGGGAACGCCGTGAAGGCGCGGTCGAACGGCGCGAGATAGCGCTCCAGCGCGGTGGTGGAAAACGGGTCCACGACGAGTCCCTCGCCGCCCGGCGCCGCGCGTTTCACCATCATGCGGCCGGGTTCGCCGGTCGCACGTCCGTCGCGGAGCACGGCGCGTTGCAACGCGTGGGCTTCGTCGATCCAAGGTCCCCCGAAGGGCCAGCCGGTGCCCGTCGCCATGTCGACGCCGAGCCCGAGACGGCGCGCCTCGCTTCCGGTGTGCTCCAGCATCGCCATCCACTCCGGCGAGAGAAACTTCAGGTAGCGCGATTCCTGACCCTTCGCGCCGTAGATGGGGGTGATTTCCACGCCGCCGATCCCGGCGGCCGAGAGTTTCTCCAGTTGTGCCGTCAGGCTCGCGCGATCCACCGCGCTGCCCGGCCACCACCAGCGCGTCCAGGGCTTGTTCTCCCGGGTGATCTCCGGCCACGCCGAGCCGGCCGCATGGGCTCCGACGGCGACGCTAAGGGTGAAAAGGAGCGCGGGAAGGGCGATGGGGCGCATGGGGTTAAAACTACGCCTCGGCGGGCGCCGCACCACAACGGAACGCCCGTCCGGACAGTCCACGCAACGCCACGGTCTCAGCTCACAGCGGGCGCACGCGGATATTGCGGTAGCGCACGAAGCCCTCGAAGCCCGCGCCGCCGTGCACCTGCAGGCCGATGTGCCCGCGCGCGGGGTGCTGCGACACCGGTTCGGTGAAGGTCAGCATCTGCACGCCGTTGACCCAGGTCGTGATGGTGGGCGGGTCGCCGACGATGCGGGCCCGGATCTCGTTCCAGCCCTTCGCGCGCCAGAAATCGGTCCACGCCTCAGGACGCACGGGGCACGGCTGGCGATGTTCGTTGAGCGTGATGATTTCCGGCCGCTCGCCGAAGGTGAAATTGCGCTCGCCGCGCCGCTTCCAGATCCCTTCGCCGAGGATGCCGCCGATCGTGCCGCCCTTGTGGTAGTCGATCAGGCACTGGTAAGCGCGGCCGTTCTCGGTGCAGCGCAGGAAAATTCCGCTGTCGGGACCGAAGTCATTGCGCATCTCAAGGGAGATCTCGCAGTCGCCGAATTGCTCTTCGGTGAGCAGTAGCCCGCCGTTGCGCGGCGTATCCTGGCTGCCCGTGATCGCTCCGTCCTCGACCACCCAGCGACCGCCGGTGCGGTTACCGCTGGCCTTGCTGTGCGGGGATTTCGCCGTGGGCTTCCAGCCCGCCAGCGACTTTCCGTCAAACAGTGTCCGCCAGCCGGCCTCGGCCGCGAGAAGGCGCGGGCGGACGATCAGCGGGGCGGCGGAAAGCAGGGTGAGTGCGGTTCGACGATTCATGGACGCCGGGGTTTCCCGGCATTTCCTTGACCGTTGTCGAGGACGTCAACCGCGCCGCTTACGTTCAGCTTTTCGCGAGGGCGCGGTTAAGGGCGCTGACGATCGCCTTGATGGAGGCGAGCTCGATGTTGGTATCGATTCCGGCGCCGAAGAGCGATTGGCCGCGGTCGGTGCGGATCTGGATGTAGCTGACGGCGCGGGCCTCGGAGCCCTGGCCGAGCGAGTGCTCCGCGTAGCTCAGCACCTCGACGCGCGGCAAGGAGGTCGCGGCGAGGGCACGGGTGAAGGCGTCGATCGGTCCGTTACCGGCTCCAGAGAGGCGGTGCGTCGCCCCGTCGATCAGCAACTCGGCCTCGCAGGTGACCGCGCTGTCGCTTTCCGTGCTCTTGAAGTGGCGGATCGCGACGGGTGCGTTGCGGTCGAGGTACTCGCGGCGGAACACCTCGAGGATCTCGGCCGGCGGGAGT
>JAURJO010000207.1 GCA_030832235.1 Verrucomicrobiota bacterium | reverse complement strand
ATTATCGGGCGCGGGGGTGTCGCGGCGACGGCCTTGTTCCCGAGCGGACAGGTCGACGTGGATGGCCGGCGTTACGAGGCGCGTCTCGAGTATGGTTCCGCCCAGCCCGGGGACCGCGTCATCGTACGACGCCGCACGGACTTCGGATTGCTTGTCGAGAGGGAGGGGAGTCGGTGAGCTCCGTCATATTGCTCTTCGCTTGCGGCATTTTGCTACTCGGCCTCGAAGTCGTCGTTCCCGGAGCCGTGCTCGGCATCGTGGGGGGCGTCCTGCTCCTCGTCGGCGTGGGCCTCTCGTTCGACCGGTTCGGCCCCGAAGGCGGCGCGCTGGCCAGCGCCGCCGCTCTCCTCATCGGCGGAATCGCCTTCTATCTGGAGTTCGTGCTGCTCCCGCGCAGCCGCCTGGCGAAGAAGTTCTCCATGACGGCCACCGTGGCCGGTACGAGCCAGCCCGCCGTCGCCCAGGCCTCCCTGCTCGGGCGTCCGGCGGTCGCCGCCACCACCCTCGCTCCCAGCGGCCTCATCGATTGCGAGGGACGGCGCTACGAAGCGTTCTCCCGCAGCGGACTCGTGCCGGCGGGAGCCACGGTTGAGGTCGTCGGCATCGACACGTTCCGCGTCGTCGTGACCCTTTCCACCAACTCAACCTCATCCCATCCCAATCCATCATGAGCCTGACCCTCATCGGTTTCGTCCTTATCGGACTGATCATCCTCGTTGTCGGGGCGATCGTCTTCAGCCTGATCGGCGCCTGGGTTAAGGCGCTGTTCAACGGCGCCCCTGTGCCGCTCTCCAAGCTCGTCGCCTTGAAGTTCGCGAGCATCCCCTACGGTCTGATCGTTGACGCCCGCATCACCGCGGTCCGCGCCGGCATCAATATCGACGCCGACCAGATCGCCTCGCACTTCCAGGCGGGCGGCAACGTCGTACCCACCGTCCAGGCTCTGATCGCCGCCCAGAAGGCCGGCATCGAGCTCGGCTGGGATCGCGCGTGCGCGATTGACCTCGCGACCAAGGGCTCCGGCAAGAGCGTCGTCGAGGCCGTCCGCACCTCCGTCGACCCCAAGGTCATCGACTGCCCCAATCCCGAGGGCGGCCGCACCACGATCGACGGAGTAGCCAAGGACGGCATCCAGGTAAAGGTGAAGGCCCGCGTGACCGTGCGCACCAACCTCGACCGCTTCGTCGGCGGCGCCAAGGAGGAGACCATCATCGCGCGCGTCGGCGAGGGCATCGTCACCACCATCGGCTCGGCCGAGAGCTACAAGTCCGTGCTCGAGTCCCCCGACAGCATCTCGAAGACCGTGCTCCAGCGCGGCCTCGATGTGGGTTCGGCGTTCGAGATCCTTTCCATCGACATCGCCGACGTCGACGTGGGTGAGAACGTGGGCGCCAAACTCCAGGAGGCGCAGGCCGAGGCGAACAAGAACATGGCGCAGGCGCAGGCGGAAATCCGCCGCGCGGCCGCGGTCGCGCTCGAGCAGGAAATGAAGGCGCGCGTGCAGGAGATGCAGGCCAAGGTCGTCGAGGCGCAGGCGCAGGTCCCGCTGGCGCAGGCCGAGGCGTTCCGCAACGGCCGTCTGGGAGTGATGGACTTCTACCGCATGGAGAATGTGCAGGCCGACACGCAGATGCGCTCCTCCATCGCGCATCCCGAGGGTAAAAAGTAACCCGGCCGCGCCCCGCCTTCGCGCGTGAAAGCGTCGTTGCTCGATTGGCTGCTCGACCGCCTCGGGGTCGTCATCTTCGTCGTCATTTTCCTGGTCCAGACGATCCGCGGCCTGATGCAGGCGCGGCGCCAGACGCCGCCGCCTGCCTCCAAGCCCGACGCCCTCGACGAGGAGCGCCGGGTGCAGGAGATCCAGGAACAGATCCGCCGGCGGATCGCGGAACGGCGCGGCGAGGCTCCGCCTCCGGTGGTTGCACCGGAGCCGCCGCCGCTTGCGCGCCAGGAGGCTCCCGTCGCGCCCGGACCCGAGACCACGCGGATGCCCGAGCCGTTCGAGGATCCGTTGCGCCGCATGGTGCGGGAGTTTGAGCGGGCGCTTAACCCGGAGCCCGAGCCGGCTCCGGCTCCCGCTGCCCCTCCAGTCGCCGCCGCCACGCTGGCGGAAGTGCCGGATCGTCGCACCGCGGAACTTGAGCGCCAACGCCGGCTCGCCGAGGAACTGCGTCAGTTGGAGGCGGAGCGCGTCGAGGCGAAGCGTCGCGCCGCGCGCGAGTCGGTCGAGGCCGCCGCGGCGACGGCGTCCGCGCGAGCCCATCGCGGCGGGCTGGCCGAGGAATTGCGTGATGCGGCTTCGGCCCGCCGCGCCATCATTCTGCGTGAGGTGCTCGGCACGCCCGTCGGTCTGCGGTAGGCCGCCGGCGAATCCCCGCGTTGCGCTGTCCCCCGGACAGCGCCATTTTCCGACTGCATGTCCGGCGATCTCACCGAGCTCTACCAGCAAGTCATCCTCGACCACAACAAGCGCCCGCGGAATCGCGGCCGCCTGCCGACCGCGAACCGCGTGGCGCACGGCGAAAACCCGACCTGCGGCGACCAGTGCAGCGTTTACTTGCGGCTGGAGGGGGATCGCGTGGCGGAGATTTCCTTCGACGGGGCGGGCTGCGCGATTTCCCAGGCCAGCGCCTCATTGATGACCACGTTGGTCAAGGGACGTACGACGGATGAGGCGCGGGGGCTTTACGAGGATTTCAAGCGGATCGTCACCACCGGCGAGGCGCCGGAGGAAATTAGCGATCTCGCCGCCTTCGCCGGCGTGCATGCCTTCCCGGCGCGCATCAAGTGCGCCACGCTCGGCTGGCACGCGGCGCTCAACGCCCTGAAGGGCGAGGCCGCGCCCGCCTCCACCGAGGGCGCGGGAAGCTGAGGCCGGTCGACGGCGCGCGGCCGTCTCCTCCATTGCCTTCGACGAGGGCGGCTTCCACGGTGAGCGCAGCGTGAATGAATCCTGGGACATCCTGAAGGCTTTGTCGGACCCGACGCGTCTGCGCCTGCTCGCCCTGCTGGCGCGCGAGGAGCTTTCGGTCGCTGAGCTGCAAGAGATTCTCGGCATGGGCCAGTCGCGTATCTCGTCGCAGCTCGCGCTCCTGCGCACGGTCAACCTCGTGTCCGACCGTCGCGAGGGGAAGAACGCCTTCTACTCCCTGCGGGCCGGTCTGCCCGCGCGCACGCAGGCGCTCACGCGTGCGGCGCTGGATGCGGTCGCGGATCTGCCGGTGCTGGCGGAGGACCCGGAGAATCTCGACCGCATCCTGCAGAAACGCCGGCGCACGCAGGAACAGTATTTCAACCTGATCGCCGGCCGTCTCGGACGGAATTACTGCCCGGGGCGTTCTTGGGAGGCGATCGGTCATCTGGCGTTACGGCTCACTCCGGCGATCGACATCGCCGATCTCGGGGCGGGTGAGGGGCTCGTCTCTCAACTGCTCGCGCGCCGCGCCCGGCAGGTGTGGTGCATCGACAGTTCACCGCGCATGGTCGAGGTCGGCACCGAGCTCGCGCGCAAGAACGGGCTCGCCAATCTCGCCTACAAACTGGGCGACATCGAGCAGGTGCCGCTCGGAGACGCCTCCGTCGATCTGGCGATCCTGAGCCAGGCGTTGCACCACGCGCGCCATCCGCAGAAGGCGGTCGACGAGGCCTGGCGCATCCTGCGGCCGGGCGGTCAACTGGTCGTGCTCGACCTCAACGAGCACTCGTTCGCGAAGGCCCGGGAGTTGTACGCCGACCGCTGGCTCGGGTTCAAGGAGAGCGCGCTGCACGGCTTCCTGCGCAAGGCGGGCTTCGCCAAGGTTGAGGTCACGATGGTGGCTCGCGAGGAGGTCGAGCCCCGTTTCGAGACGTTGCTGGCCTGCGGCTTCAAGGAGCGCGCGGGCTGAGCAGCGGCGGGGCCGTTCAGCCTCGGATCTGGCCGGTACCCTCGACGAGGTACTTGTAGCTGCAGAGCTCCGGCAGCCCCATCGGGCCGCGCGCGTGCAGCCGGTCGGTGCTGATGCCGATCTCCGCGCCGAAACCGAACTCGAAGCCGTCGTTGAACCGCGTGCTCGCGTTCCAGAACACCGCGGCGCTGTCCACCTCCGCGAGGAACCGGCGTGCCGCCGTCCCGTCGGCCGTGATGATCGCGTCGCTGTGGCCGGAGCCGTCGCGGTTGATCGTCGCCACCGCCTCGTCCAGCGAGTCCACCACGCGCACGGCCAGCACCAGCCCGAGGAATTCGGCCGTGAAATCGGCGGGACCCGCGGCGGCGGCGGCGACGCCCTCGCGGGCGAGGATGGCGGCGGCGGCGGGATCGCAACGCAGCTCCACGCCGCGGGCGGCCAGGGCGCGGCCGACGGCCGGCAGAAAGCGGTCCGCCACCGAACGATGCACCAGCAACTGCTCCGCGGCGTTGCACGCGCTGGGGCGCGCCACCTTGGCGTTGACCGTCACGGCCTCCGCCATCGCGAGATCGGCCGCGGCGTCCACATAGACGAAGCACACGCCCTTGTAGTGCTTGATGACGGGGATGGTGCTGTTTTCGGCGACGTGCCGGATGAGTCCCTCGCCGCCCCGCGGGATGATGCAATGGATGAGGTCGTTCAGCTTCAGCAGCGTCGCGAGCGCCGCGCGGTCGGTCGTCGGCACGAGCTGCACCGCGTCGGCCGGCAGGCCGGCGGCGGCGAGCGCGCGCTGCACCAGCGCCGCGAGCGCGAGGTTGGTGTGGAAACACTCCTTGCCGCCCCGCAAGACCGCCGCGTTGCCGCTCTTCAGGCACAGCACGGCGCAATCGATCGTCACGTTGGGACGCGACTCGTAGATGATCCCGATCACGCCGATCGGCACGCGGACCTTGCGCAGACGCAGGCCGTTCGCGGGGGTCGTCTCCTCCAGCACGGCTCCCACGGGATCGGGAAGGGCTGCGACCTGCCGCACCGACTCGGCGAGATGCCGCAGGCGATCCTCGTTCAGCGTCAGCCGGTCCCGCGCGGCGGCCGTGAGCGCGGCGGCTTCCGGCGAGGCGAGGTCGCGGGCGTTGGCGGCCAGCAGCTCGGCGGTCGATTCCTCAAGTAGCGCGGCCAGCCGCAGCAGAGCCGCGTCCTTGGCCGCGCGCGGCGTCGTCGCGAGCGTGAACGACGCGGCCCGCGCGCGCTGCGCTAGGGAAGTGACGAGTTGACCGAGGTCGCCGGACATGGACCCGGCACTTTCTCCGGCGGTCACGGTCTGACAACCCCCAACTGCCAGCGGCGGCGGAGCGAGCACGGGTGGCTCAGGTGCGACCGGAACCTTGGCAGCGGGGCGCAACCAAGGGGCGGCGAACGGAGTGTGGCGGTGGATCCACCATAGGCCGCCGCAGAACAGCAGGGCGCCGGCCGCATTGAACCACCACGGGTGGAAAATCACTTCGGCATCCTCGGGCACCCAATTGAACCCGGGTACCTCAAAAGGAAAGTCAGTCACGTAGGTGGCGGCGTTGTTCAGCGCGTGACCCGCCATGCAGAGGCCGATTGAGCGCGTGCGCACATAGACCCAGCCGAGCACCAACCCGAGCAGCATGGCCACGGGGGCCTGCGCGGGGTTGAGGTGGGTGGCCGCGAACAGCGCCGCGGAAGCGGTGATCGCTATCGCTGGGCGCCAGCGTCCCAGTAGGCCGCGCAGGATCAGCCCCCGAAATACGAGTTCCTCGGTCAGGGGTGCGATGACCACCGCCAGCACCGGCCCCTGCCACGAAGTGTTCACCAACGCGTCAAGGTCGGGCGCGAAGTCGAGTTGTTCCATGAGGAACGCGGGCAGAACCGCGCGCATCACGTTGTCCAGTTCCGAAAGGAAAATGGTGATGCCGGCGACGACCGGCAGGAGCGCGAGGACGAGGTGCGCCGGCGCGAACCCCGGCCGGCCGGCAGCCTGCCAGCTTTCCCCGTTGCGGCGCAGCGCCCAGTCGGCGACGAGCGCCGTGCCGAGAAGTTTTGTCGCGATGAGGAGTGTGGGCTCCGCCTCCGGTCCGTTCGCGGAAGCCGGAAGCAGGCCGAGCAGGGCCCCGAATTGCACCGCGCGCGTGAGCAGCGCCTCTATCGCCATCTCGGCGGCGATCACCCCGAACACCACCAAGATAGCGGTGCCGGCGGAAAAGCGGGCGGGAGGCTGGATGTCTCGCATGGCGGCGACACTCGCGCACGTCGTTGACGGGGCGTCAGCCGAAATCTTCCGCGGCGCGGCCCAATCGAAAGTTGCGCCGCCGCTCCGCGGCGGTTTCGTGTGGGCACGATGTCGACCGCCGTTCTTCCGCCGCCTTCCCCGCTCGTGTCCACCGGAGGTGGCGCGGGCCTGCCCGAAGGTGTGCGCGAGGGCGGGGAGAGTCTGGTGCGGCTGACCGATCCCGCGGGAGTCAAAGTCCGCGCGCTGATCGCCCGGGAGGCGCAGGGCGAGTTCCTGCGGGTGGCGATCACCGGCGGCGGCTGCAACGGGCTCAGCTACAAGATGAAGTTCACGCCCGAGGCGCGCCGGGGGGACATCCTCGTGCGGACGGCCGGCATCACGGTCTTGGTGGACAGCCGCAGCGCGCTTTATCTGAAGGGCACCGAGATCGACTACTCCTCCGCGCTCGTGGCGGGCGGCTTCAAGTTCTCCAACCCCAACGCCAAGGCCAGCTGCTCATGCGGAGAGAGCTTCAGCGTGTGAGATTCGAGTCGCGCCGGGCCGGCGGAAATAACCCTTGCCGAGGGAGACGCTTCGGGCGACAAGGGTCTGTCCCGACACTCTATCGCAACCATTGATGGCCCTCTCGTCTCCTCCCGCCCCAGGCGGCCGCCCCGGATCCTTCCAACGTCGCAACGTCGACCCCTTCGCGGCCATCCGCCGCAACCATCGGATCAAGGTGCCGCAGGTGCGGCTGATCTCCCCCGAGGGCAAACAGCTCGGGATCATCGACACCACCAAGGCGATCAACCTCGCGCTGGAAAACGGCCTCGACCTCGTCGAGGTGGCGCCCAACGCCACACCGCCGGTGTGCCGGATCATGGACTTCGGCAAGTACGTCTACGAGGAGCAGAAGAAGACCTCCAACTCGAAGTCCACGGCCAGCAAGATCAAGGAGATCGAGTTCACCGCGCGCATCGAACAGCACGATTTCGAGACGAAGCTGCGTCACGCCGAGGAGTTCCTCGACCACGGCAACAAGGTGAAGATGCGCCTCAAGTTCCGCGGCCGCGAAATGGCGCACACCGAGATCGGTTTCGACGTCATGAAGCGCGCGGTCTCGGAACTCGCCGGCATGGCTCATCCGGACGCCGATCCCAAGCTGATCGGCCGCAACATCCACGTGATGCTGACGCCGCTCCCCGCCAACAAGCGGAAGCCCAGGTTCCTGGAGGAGACCGTGGACGAGGAGCCGGAGGAAGAGGGTCAGTCTTCCGGCGCCGGGCCGGCTTGAGTTTGCCGCCGCCATGAGTCGGGCGGCGCGTCTGCTGTTCCTCGCTTTCGCTCCGGCGTTTGTCGCCGCGGCCGCGGACGCACCGGCGCGTTCGTCCCCGACGCGGCCGGGCGCCGTCAACGCCGCCCCGACCGGCGCTCCACCTCCGCCTGCCGCTTCGTCCGAGAGTGCCCTCCCAGGCCGGCGATTCGGCCGCGTCGAGTACGTTTCCCTTCCTGCCGCGGCGTCGCGGCTTGGTGCGCGTCTCACGTGGGTCGAGTCCGGCCGCAGGCTCGAACTCAAGGGCCCCGGTGGACGCGCCGAGATCGAGGTCGAGAGCCGCGAGATAACAGTTAACGGATTGCGGGTGTTTCTCGGCGATCCGGTGGTCGCGAACGGCGGCGAGGCGTTCGTGAGCCGCGTGGACCACGAACGCTGTCTCTCGCCCCTGCTGAGGCCGGGGCACGGACAGGCGCCGCGTGCCGCACCCCGAGTCATCGTGCTCGATCCGGGTCATGGCGGCACCGACCCCGGCAAGGTCAACGAGCGGCTCGGCATCAGCGAGAAGACGCTCACGCTGGACGTCGCCCGACGCGCCAAGCGGCTACTGGAGGCGGATGGGCACCGCGTGGTGCTGACGCGGGACGATGATTCCTTTGTCGCCCTGCCGCAACGGGCCGCGGCGGCCCGGGCGGCCAACGCCGACCTTTTCGTGAGCATTCATTTCAACGCACTGCCGCGCGACACCCGCACGTCCGGCGTCGAGGTCTACACGTTTGCTCCGCGGTTTCAGCGCTCCACCAACGCGTGGGGCGGGGGTGAGCGGGACGACACCGAGGATTTCGCCTCACCCGTGAACCGGCACGACCATTGGAGCGTGGTGCTTGCCCACGCCGTGCACCGGCGGTTTGTGAATGACCTCAAGTCGGCCGACCGCGGGAAAAAACTCATGCATCTCGCGGTCCTCCGCCCGCTCGACTGCCCCGGCGTTCTGGTCGAATGCGGTTTCCTCAGCAGCGACGCGGAGGCGCGGAAGATCTCCACGCCCGCCCATCGCCAGCAACTCGCCACGGTGATCGCCGCCGGCGTCCGTGATTACGCGAACACCCTTGCCCGCACCCGCGGCAAGTGAAGTGCCGCCGATTTCCCGTTTCCCCATGAAACCCGCCTCCCTCGTTCTGACCGGCCTGCTTTCGTTCGCGTCATCCGCGCTGCCTTTGGGCGCGTGGGACTACGAAGGCCACCGCGTCGTCAACCAGCTGGCCCTCGCGGCGCTGCCGTCGGACTTTCCCGCGTTCGTGCGCGCGCCGGCGAACGCCGAACGGATCGCTTTCCTCGCCGGCGAGGCGGACCGCTGGCGTAACGTCCCCGACCTGCCCGTGAAGCATTCGGGCGGAAGCTGGACCGATCATTTCTGCGACCTCGAGTACCTGCCGGAGGCCGGGCTGGACTTGGACAAGATCTCCTCGTTCCGGTACGAGTTCGTGGTGCAGTTCGCGAAGGGCCGCGCGGAGAACGCCGGTAACTTCAAGCCGATCGATCCCGCTCGGAACGCCGACCGCACCCAGGAGTGGCCGGGCTTCGCGCCGTGGGCGATCACCGAGGCCTTCGGCCGCCTGCGGTCGGGCTTCTCCTACCTGCGGGTCCTCGAGGAGCTGGGCACCCCGGAGGAAATCGAGAACGCCCGCGCCAACGTCGTCTACATGATGGGCCTCATGGGCCACAATGTGGGCGATTGCGCACAGCCGTTGCACACGACGAAGCATTACAACGGTTGGTCCGGGCATAACCCCAAGGGCTACACCACGTGGAACGGGATACACGCGTGGATCGACGGCGGTCTCGCCGCCAAGGCCGGCATCCGGCTCGCGCCATTGCTGCCGCAGGTCGGCTCCGCCGAGGTCATCTCGCTCGCCCCGCGCGAGGACCGTCGCGACCCGATGTTCGTCGCCGTTTTCGACTACCTCCGCCGCCAGCACACGATGGTCGAGCCGCTCTACCTCCTCGAGAAGGAGGGCAAGCTCGGGCAGACCGAGGGCGCGGTGGTCAGTGACGAGGCGCGCACGTTCGTCGAGCAGCGCCTGCTCGACGGCGGCCGCATGCTCGCCGCGATCTGGCTGACCGCGTGGCGCGGCGCGGTTCCTGACACGTATCTGCGGGCGGCGCTCGTGCGCCGCCAGGCCGCGGCCGCCAAGTCCGCTCCCTGAGAACGGCACCGCCGGTGAGCGCGTTTCGCCTCAGCCTCCTGCTCCCGGGGTTAATGGGGCTCGCCTTGCCGGCGGCGGAAATGATCCCGGAGAGGGCGCTGCAGGCGTCGCGGGTCCTGGTTCTCGCCAACGCCGCGGATCCCGACTCGCTCGCCCTTGCGCGCCATTACCTCGCCGTGCGGGCGGTTCCGGAGGCGAACCTTCTGGCGTGGAAAATGCCGGCGGGCGAATCGGTGGCGTGGCGCGACTTCGTGGCGACGATCTGGAATCCGCTGCTGGAGCGTCTGGTCGCCGAGCGCTGGATCGACGCGATCCCGATGACGACGCGCGACGCCGCCGGACGCCGCAAGTACGCGCCCAACGGGCATCGCATCGACGCGCTCGTCGTGTGCCGCGGCGTGCCGCTGAAGCTGGAGCATGAAGCCTCGCTCTACGTCGAGGCGCCGCCCTACACGCGGCGCGGGGAATTCCGCACGAACGCCGGCGCGGTTGACGCCGAACTCAGCCTGCTCGCGAGTCCGAATTACCCGATCAACGCATTCATCCCCAACCCGCTTTTCCAAAACCAGGCGCCGTCCGAGTCCGAGCTCCGGCAGGTGGTCCGCGTTTCCCGTCTCGACAGCCCCACGGCGGCGGACGCCGTCGCGTTGATCGACCGGGCGATCGCGGCGGAGAAAACGGGACTGCACGGCCGGGCGTACGTGGACATCGCCAACCGCGACGCGACCGGCGACGCATGGTTTGAGGCGGCTGCCCGCCAGTTGAGGGAAATGGGCTTCGACACCTCGGTCGATCGCGAGCCTGGCACGTTTCCACCCCACGCCCGCTTCGACGCGCCGGTGCTCTATTTCGGCTGGTACGCGGGAACCGTCGAGGGCCCTTTCACGCTTCCGGGCTTTCGGTTTCCTCCGGGCGCGATCGCGCTGCACCTGCACAGCTACTCGGCCGCCACCTTGCGTTCGCCGGACTCAGGGTGGACAGGACCTTTCATCGCGCGGGGAGTGACGGCGACGGTGGGAAACGTGCATGAGCCTTATCTGGCCTTCACGCACGCGCCGCATTTGCTCCTCCGGGCGCTGGCGCGCGGGGCCACTTGGGTCGAGGCGATCTATTTCGCGCTGCCCGCGCTCAGTTGGCAGGCGGTCGCGATTGGTGATCCGCTTTACCGTCCGTTCACGCCCGGTCGCGTGTCGTCGACCAAGGCGACCGGGGAAGACTCCGCGCGGCTCGAATCCTACGACTCCGTGCGGCGCATGAAGCGATTAGAGACCGAGGGGAAAGCGACCGAGGCTTTGGAGGCGGCCGTGGCTGAGCATCGTGTTCGTCCCGGTCTCGTGCTCGGAATCGCGGTGGCCAAGCGGCAAATCGATCGAGGTGATGCCGCCGGTGCCGCGGCGTCACTCGCTTTAGTCCGGCCGCCTTCGAATCCCGCTGCCGACGAATGGGCTCTTTTCCGCGAGATGGCCGTCCTGCTGCAGGGCGCTGGAAAGGGCGAGGCGGCGTTGGATTGGTGGCGCCGGTTGCTCTCGGTCCCGGCCTTGGGCGCAACCCTGCGCCTTCATTGGTTGCCCGAGGCGGTGCGGGCCGCCCGGTCGGAAGGTGCGTCGGCCCAAGCCGAGGCGTGGCAAACCGAACTCATTCGGCTGATGCCCTTGGCGCCGCCGCCGCGCTGAGACGCGCGGTCAGACTTTGTCCACGATCCGGTCGGCGAGGCCGTACTCGATGGCCTCGGTCGCGTTCAGGTAGAAGTCGCGGTCCGTGTCGCGGTTGATCCGCTCGAGCGGCTGCCCGGAGGCGGTGGCGAGGATCTGGTTCAACTCGGCGCGGAGTTTCTCCATTTCGCGGGCTTGGATGTTGATGTCGCTCGCCGGGCCGATCATGCGGCCGGAGATCAGGGGCTGGTGGATCAGCACGCGCGAGTGCGGGTAAAGCAGCCGGCGGCCTTTCTTGGCGCCGGAAAGGAGGATCGAGCCCATCGACGCCGCCATGCCGGTGACCACCACCGTGATGGGGGACGTGACCAGCTGCATCGTGTCGTAAACGGCCATACCCGCCGTGATGGAGCCGCCCGGGGTGTTGATGTAGAAAGTGATTTCCTTCCCCGGCGCCACGCTCTCCAGGTAGAGCAATTTCTCGGTGATGGCCGTCGCATTCACAACGGTAACCGCGCCCCACAGGAAGATCTTCCGTTGCTCGAGGAACTTTCGCGCGATCATCATCGCGACCGGCGCCGGCGACTTTTTGGCGGCACCTTCCTCCGGCTCATCTTCCTCGTCGTCGAGACGCGGGAGCGGGGCGGAAAGCGAGGCCTGCAGATGGTCGAAATGCATGGGAGGCGAACGATGCGCGCGGCCCCCCGCTTGGCAAGCGTGCCGTCCCTCAGCGGGCGTTCGCTCCGCCGGCATTCAGCCACTCGCGGTTGAAGTGCGCGTGCTTGATCGTCTTGCGCTGGGCTCCGACGGCACCCGGGGAATCATGCGCATGATGGCTGTACGTCGCATGGAGCGTGCCGTCGGCGGCCTCGATGAGGCTCGGGTAATGGTAACGACCACCCGTCGGTCCGGCGGGGTCATCCTCGAGCGCGCGTTGCCAGCGCCACGTGCGGCCCTCGTCGTCAGAGAGTTTAACCGTGAGCCGGTGGCGACCGGTCTCCGTGTCGTTTGAGATCAGCGCCCACAACCCGTCGCGCAGGCCGACGATCTCGGCGCCGGAGCCAGGATTCGGCACGGCGCTGTCGGTGGCGGGGGACCAGGTTTCGCCGCCGTCGCGCGACTCGGATTGCAGGAGGCGTTTTGGCGGCGGACCGTTGTCGCGCATCACGGTGTAGAGGCTCCCGTCGCGTCGGCGTACGATGCTCGGCTGGATGTTGCCCTCGCCGAGGACGGGCGCGCTGGTGCGCCACGTTTCTCCGCCGTCGTCGCTCAGCGCCATCAGCGAGAAATCGAAGCCGTCGGAATAAAGGGGGAGGATGATCCTCCGACCCTCGAGCACGAAAGGGTGCGCCCGCGGCATCCAGCCCAGCCGCTGCGAGAGACGGTCGCGGGCCAGAGAGCGGTAGGTCGCGAACTCCTCGCGCACTTTGCGCCGCGCCTCGTCGTCGGCCGCGGCGGCGAGCCGGCCGGGTTCGACGCGGTCGTAATGGGCGAGGGCGGCCGCGGCGAATTCCTCCGGTGGCTTGAGGTGGATCACACCGCTTTCGTTCCAGCGGGGAGCCCCTTCGCCGAGGAAGTCCTCCGAACGCCGGAACTTGAGCAGCGACGACTCCCAGCGGTTCGACTGGATCGTGATCCAGACGAGCCAGAGCCGGCCCCGGGGATCAATGAACATGGCGGGGTTGCAGTCCGGGAAACCCGGAGTGTCGGCGAGGGTGAAGCGCGGGCTCCATTCCTTCGCACCGCGGCGCAGGCGCGCCCCCTCCACCTTCACGTCGTCGGCGGTGCGCTCGCCGGACCCGTGGAACCAGCACGCGAGGAGATCACCGTTGGGGAGTTCCACGACGCACGACGCGTGGTTGTGCCACGATTCCGGGGCGAACAGGATCCGGGTCTCATGCAGCGGCGCGGCCGCGTGTGCGGGCGGGATTAATGCGAGCAGGAGGGCGAAACGGAGTATTCCCGGTTGGGGTGAACAGCGGGGCATGACGCGGAGAGTGGGAAAGGATTAGAGTCTGGCAAATCCGGCCGGAGGAAACCGGGTCGTTGAAACCCTGATTCACGGGGACGCGTCTCGCTTTCCGCGTCCTTCGTTCCTTCTTTTTGAGTTCCCCAAAAAATCCATGAAACCCCGCCTTCTCGCCACCCTGCTCCTCTTCGCCGCGGCCTGGCTGCTTGCTCCGGTCGCCGCCTTCTCCGCCCAGCCCAATCTGGTCATCTTCTACGCCGACGACCTCGGCTGGGGTGAACTGGGATGTCAGGGCAATTCGCAGATCCCCACGCCGCACACCGACGCGATTGCGCGCAACGGCGTACGCTTTACCAACGGTTACGTTGCCGCGACCTACTGCAGCCCCTCGCGCGCCGGTCTGATGACGGGCCGCTACCCGACCCGCTTCGGCCACGAGTTCAACAGCGTGGCCAATCGCACCGGACTACGGCTCGACCAGGGGACGCTGGCCGAACGGCTTCGCGCCCTCGGTTACGCGACGGCATGTGTCGGCAAGTGGCACCTCGGCGGCGGCTTGGAGTACCGGCCCACGCGGCGCGGCTTCGACGAGTTCTACGGCACGCTCGCGAACACGCCTTTCTTTCACCCGACGAACTTCGTCGACTCGCGGATCTCCGATGATGTCCGGCCCGTCACCGATCCCGCGTTCTACACCACCGACGCCTACGCCGAGCGGGCGGTCGATTGGATCGAGCGCAGCAAGGGCCGGCCTTGGTTCCTTTATCTTCCGTTCAATGCCCAGCACGCCCCGCTGCAGGCGCCGAAAAAGTACCTCGATCGTTTCGCCGGCATCACCGACGAGAAAAGGCGCATCTTCGCCGCGATGATGGCGGCGATGGACGACGCGGTGGGCCGGGTGATGGCCAAGGTTCGGGCTCTCGGCCAGGAGGAGAACACGATCTTTTTCTACATCGCCGACAACGGTGGTCCGACGCAGAGTACGACCTCCAGCAACGGACCGCTGCGCGGTTTCAAGATGACCACCTTCGAGGGAGGTCCGCGGGTGCCGTTCCTCGCCCAGTGGAAGGGCCGGTGGCCGGCCGGCAAGGTCTACGACCTGCCGGTCATGAACCTCGATGTCCTGCCCACGGTCATCGCTGCCGCGGGCGGGAGGCCGGAAGCCTCGTGGCGACTCGACGGTGTGGACCTCACGCCGTTTGTGACTGGCGCGAACAGCACCCGGCCGCACCAGACGCTGTACTGGCGCTACGGTCCGCAATGGGCCGTGCGCCACGGCGACCTCAAGCTGGTCGTCTCGAAGGGCGGCAGCGGGAAGCCGGAGTTGTACGATCTTTCCAAGGACATCGGCGAATCCAAGGATCTCGCCGCCGCCCAGCCGGCCAAGGTGCGCGAACTGCAGGCGCTCTGGGACAAGTGGAGTGCCGAGCAGGCCGAACCCAGCGCGCCCGACACTCCGGCCGGCGCCGGGAAGAAAGCCGGGAAGAAGAAGCGCTGATTCCCCGATGAAAACGCCCCGGTTGAAAGCGTGGTTCTCCGCACTGGCGGTGACGCTCACCGTGGCGACACTGGGTGCGGATGAAGTGCGCGTGAGTGACGCCGCCGCTTTGCGGGCCGCGGTGGCCGCGGCGCGTCCCGGCACGGTGATTTTGCTCGCGGAGGGAGTCTACGGCGGCGGTTTCACCTTCGTGCGGCTGCGTGGCGGGCCCGGCCGGCCGGTGGTCATCGCCTCGGAAAATCCGTCGAAACCCGCGGTCTTCCGCGATGCGCGCACCGGGCTCCACTTGTCCTCGCCCGAGCACGTCGAACTGCGCGATCTCGAGTTCACCGTACTGTATGCGAATGGACTTAACATCGACGACGGCGGCCGGCGCGATGGCGGTGCGCGGCACGTGACACTGCGCGGCCTGCGCGTGCGCGACGTGGGCGGCGGCGGCAACGAGGACGGCATCAAGCTTTCGGGCGTTTCGGACTTCGTGGTCGAGGGTTGCACCGTGGAGCGTTGGGGCGCGGCGGGATCGGCGATCGATCTGGTGGGATGCCACCGGGGCGTCATCCGCGGCAACGTCTTCCGGCATACGCTGCCGCCCTCCGCCAACGGCGTGCAGTGCAAGGGCGGCTCCGCCGACATTGCGATCCTGGGAAACCATTTCGACGACACCGGTGCGCGCGGCGTGAACATAGGTGGAAGCACAGGTCTGGCTTTTTTCCGGCCGCCGCTCGCAGGTGACGGTCCGCACGCGGAGGCGCGCAACATCCGCGTCGAGGGCAACCGCTTCACGGGATCGGTAGCGCCGGTGGCATTCGTCGGCGTCGACGGTGCCGTGGTACGCTTCAACACCTTCGAGCAGCCGGGTCGCTGGGCGCTGCGTATCCTGCAGGAGAACCGCGCCGCGGGCTTTGTCGCGTGCCGCGGCGTGAGCTTCACCGATAACCTTGTGGTCTTCGAGTCGTCCCGTTGGGCCGAGGGTGGGGTTAACGTCGGTCCCGGCACGGCGCCGGAGACTTTCAGCTTCGCCCGCAATTGGTGGTACTGCTCGGATCGTCCGACGCGCAGCCAGCCGCGTCTGCCGGTGAAGGAGGACGGTGGTGTTTACGGCCGCAGTCCGACGGAGGCGAGGGGAGTTGCCGGCGCAACCGCGTGGCGCGGGGAATAAAAAACCCCGGCGCCGGGAGGCGTCGGGGTTTGAAAAAAGGTCCGGCGAAGCGGTACCGGTTCAGGCCGTGGTGATTTTGCGCTTGGCGTGATCGTACATCGTCTTGCGGCCGGTGTCGTAGGAGATGACGGCCATCAGGACGGCTACCGCGTGCTGGTAGCCGGCGTCGATCGAGGCGTGCGGCGTCTTGTTGTCGCGCATGCACTGCAGCCAGTTGAGGAAGTGGTCGGGCCGGTCGACGGGCGTGACCTCCTGCTTGCCGCGAATCTTGCCGTCGCGCTTCGGGCCGCCCTCGGCGCTGTAGGTCGGAACGTTCCAGTTGCCGACGTCGAGGGTGCCCTTGTCGCCGAAGAACTTCCGCAGGCTGCCGGAGCTGTTTCCGAAGTTGTTGGAGCTCGTGACCATCATCCCGTCAGGGTACATCCACGTCGCCATCACATTGTCGGGCGTAGTGAACTTGTTCTCGTCCTTCCAGTAGGTGACGCCGCCGATGCAGCTGCAGGACTCGGGGAAGCCGCAGTCGGTGACGTAGTGCATCAGGTCGAGGAAGTGGGCTCCCCATTGCGGGACGGGGCCCTGGCAGAATTCGTAGTAGCCGTACCAGGCGGCGTACTGGCGGGCATCGAAGGCGCGGGGCTTCCGGTCGTTGAGGAACTCCTTCCAATCAACTTCCGACTCCTTCACGTCGCGCCCGAGATAGCTGTACCAGTAGGGCTTCTCAGCGTTCCGGGTCTCGTCGACGCGCGTGATCTTGCCGAGGATGCCGCTCTTCACGAGCTCGCGGGCGCCGGCGACGCCGGGAAGGCTGCGGAGCTGGGTGCCGACCTGGATGATGCTGCCTCGGCCCTGGGCGGCCTTGGCGGCGTCGTAGGCCTTGAGCAGCTTGTCGAACTCGGTCGCGAGCGGCTTCTCGATATAGATGTGCTTGCCCGCATTGGCGGCCGCCTCGAGGTGCAGCGTGTGGAGGTGGTCGGGCGAAGCGACCATCACGGCGTCCACGTCCTTCATCGCGAGCAGGTCGCGGTACGAGGAGAAGGTCTTGGCGTCGCTGCCGAACCATTCCTTGGCGCGGGCCTTCGCCTTCTCGCGCGCCTGGCTCCAGGTGTCGGCCACGGCCACGACCTCGATGTTCGTCGCGGCGGCGTGCTTGTGGATTCCGGCCATGTGGGCGGTGATGCCGCGGCTGCCGCAGCCGATCTGGGCGATGCGGATGCGGGAGTTGGCGCCGATGGAGCGGGCGCGTTCCGCGGCCGTGAGGAAGCGGGGGGTGGCGGCGGTGATCGCGGCGCCTGCGGCCAGACCGGTGGAAGTCCGAAGGAATTGGCGGCGGGCGACGGCGGGTTTGTGCGTGTTCATGTTGTTTCGGGGGGTGAGGTTCAAAGGGCGATGATGCGGTCCATCTGGCCGGAAAGTGTCTTGAGCCATTCGGCGTCGGAGAGTCCCGGCGTACGGTACTGTTCCGATATGAGCCATCCGGAGTAGCCGACCGCGTCGAGCGCGGAGACCACGGCGGGCCAATTGCTGTCGCCGGAGAAGAGCTCGGACCTGAAGCCCGCGTACGGGCCCTCCTTGTCGCGCAGCTTCCGGCTGAATTCCTTGACGTGGATCTTCACGATCCGCGGGCCGAGGATGCGGATCCATTGCTCCGGCCAGCCGCTGTCGACCACATTGCCGACGTCGAAGTGCCATTTGACCGCGGGGCTGTTGAATTGGTCGACGAATGCCGCGGCCTCGAGCGGGCTGAGCAGGAACTTGTTCCAGACGTTTTCGATCGCGATCGCGACGCCGAGTTCCTCGGCCAACGGGATCGCCTTGCGGATGCCCTCGACCGCGCGCGGATAGGCGTCGGCGTAGGAAGTCTCCTGGTTGACCACCCCGGGCACGAACAACACGGAGCTCGCGCCGTAGGCCTTGGCGTCGCGGAGCCCCTGCCGGAGCCCTTCCAGGCCGGTTTCGCGCGCCGTCGGATTCGGCGACGTGATCGGGTGCGTCCAGTGGTTGTGGATGACCACGCTCGGGATCTGGAGGCCGGCGGCGTCGCGGGCGGCGAGGACCTCCTTCTGGTCCATCGCGCTGTTCACCTCGACGCCGTCGAAGCCTGCTTCCTTGAGGAGCTTGAAGCGTTCGACGAGCGAGCCGCCGTTCTTGGCATTGGGCCGGAGCCCCCCGAACATATAGCCCTTGCGGAGCTTCCGCTTCGGCTTTTCGGCGGCCACGGCCGCGAGCGGGGCGGCGGCCGCGAGGGCGGCGGAGGAGCGGACGAATTCGCGGCGCAGCATGGTCACAGCTTGCGGATCGAGATTTCGGAGAACTCCACCGGGTCGGTGTGGCCGGCTAGGCCGAAGAAGCCGCTCTTGCGGTCCTTTCCGGGGTGCGCCGATTTGCCCATCACGGTGGCGAGGTCGACTTTCGAAAGGTCGGTGTCGAGGATCACGCTGCCGTTGAGCTCCACACGGAGGGTGGAGCCCTTGACGGTGATTTCCTGGAAGTTCCATTGATCGCTGGGGCGTAGGTAGCCGCGCGCGGCCGGAACCATGCCGTAGGCGGACCCGTGGTACTGGCGCGGGTCGAGTTTCTTGTCGGGCTGCTTGCGGGCGGCGTAGTAGTTCTCGTCGATAATCTGGAGCTCGGTCATCCCATCGTAGGCGGTGTTGCCCTTGCCGGGATAGCGGATGGCGAGGCCGTTGTTGCCGCCGGGCGGGATCTTGAAGCGCAGGCGCGCCGAGAAATCGGTGAGTTCCTCGTTCCAGTAAGGCGTGCCGCCCTTCCCGTTGCGCCAGACGATCACGCCGTTCTTCACCTCCATCACATCGCCGGCGGTTTTGTTGCCGCCCTTTTCCTCGATCGCCCATCCGGTGAAGTCGCGGCCGTTGAAAACGGGCTTGAAACCCTCGCCGCCCTTGGCCGCGAGCACGCGGTTCGCCTCGTCGGCCCCGATTTCTCGGATGTACAGGTTGCGCCAAAGGGTCGCGCCGCCGTGTGTTTGCAGCTGGATCGGTCCTTGCGCCGGCACCGGCCGCCGCTCGTCGGGCTTCAGCTTCTTGTCGTTTTTATCGTAGTAGTTTTCGAGAACGACGTGATCGACCACCATCTTCTGGTTGAGCCACACGCTCACGCGGCTGCCGATCATGAGGACACGCAGGGAGTTCCACTCGCCGACCGGCTTGTCGGCTTTCACCAATGGGTCGCGCCCCGGGGTGCCCTTGGTGTTGTTCCAAAGTCCTCCGGATCCGAGCGCATAGCCGTGGCCCTTCGGATCAGGCATCGTGAAATCCCAGATCTGCACCTGCGGCACGCCGCGGAGGTAGACGCCCGAATCGGCCCCCGGGGCGAGCTTGAAGTCCAGCATCAGCTCGAAGTCGCCGTAGTCTTTCTCGGTCGTCGCGTAATCACCCTGACCGTCGTTGACGAGGACGCCGTCCTCGGCGCGCCAGTGCGGCTTACCGTCCTTCAGCGCGAGCATGCTGGCAGTCCATTTAGCGATCTGCGCCTCGCGCTCGGCGGGCGTCATCGCGAGCAGCTTGCGGTGGTCGGAGGTGCTGCCGCCGCGCCATCCTTTCAGATCCTTCCCGTTGAACAACGGGGAGAAGCCGGCGGGCGGCTGGGCGGCGGTGGCCACGAGGGGGAGCAGCAGGGAGGCAAGGAGCAGGCGGGCTGATATCATGATGTTGGGGGGAACCTGATGATGCGAAGCGGGGCGCGCGGTTTCCGCGGCCGGGGCTCGGCGAGCGTGCTTCGCGGGTTGGACGCCGCAATCCGAATCTGCCGCGCGCGTTCGCTCTTCCGATTGCATTGCCCTCGGCGGTTCGTACGGTCGGCCGGCCCCTGACCCCGATGCGGCTTCCGCTGAAAACCCTCCGCTGGCTCCATAACCAAAAGCTCTCGCGGCGGCACATGCGGGGCAGCCGTCTGCATCGCTGGTTCGGTGATCGCATCCTCGCGAAAGAGCTTTGGCGGCCGACTCCTCACTCGCTGGCTTGCGCGTGGTTGGTCGGGTTTCCCATCACTGTCATACCTTTCCTCCCGCTGCAGTCGGTCTTCGCCACCATCGCCGCGCTGCTGGTGCGCGGTAATCTTCTCCTCTGCATCGCGCTGCAGTTCCTTTCCACGCCCCTCACCGCGCCCATTCACCTGCCGATCTGCTACTTCGCCGGGGAACTGGTGCGCGGCCGGGGTTTCGCGCAAGTGTGGCAGGGAGTCACGGAGGAGACTAGCGAACTGCTCTCGGGCGACGCCGCGATCTCGCTGTACCTCGGCTCCGCGGTGGTTGGCATCCTGGGCGGGGTTGTCGGTTACGCCATCGTCTATCAGGTCTGGAAACGCCGCCCCGCGCGGGTGCGCGTTTAGCCCGTCCGCGGCCCCGCGTGATCCGTGCTCGCCCGGCGGCGAGCATACGTTCTAGCTTCGCGCCCTCACCCCGAAACCACGCATGAAACCCATCCTGATCCTCTCCTTGCTCGCGGTTCTATCCGGTGCGCGGCTCTCCGCCGCCGCCGGACACAACACGCTTTCAGCCGCCGACAAATCCGCCGGCTGGCAGCTGCTTTTCGACGGCAAATCCCTCAATGGCTGGAAGGCCAGTGAGAACCAGGGAACCTTCTCTGTGCAGGACGGGGAACTGGTCGTCTTCGGCAAGCGCTCGCACCTCTTCTATACCGGCCCGGTCAACGGCGCCAATTTCCGCAACTTCGAGCTCAGCCTAGAGATCAAGACCTTCCCGAAGGCCAACTCGGGCGTCTACATCCACACCGCCTACCAGGAGACCGGCTGGCCCGACAAAGGCTACGAAGTGCAGGTGAACAACACCCACAAGGACGTGAAGAAGGGTGCCGGACTCTACGCCATCAAGGACAACGCCGAGGCCCCGGCCAAGGACGGCGAGTGGTACACGATGGTGGTGCGGGTGGAGGGGAAGCGCATCCAGACCTTCGTGAACGGGAAGCAGATCATCGACTTCACCGAGCCCACGCCGGCCGCACCGCCGGCCAACATGAAGGGCCGGATGCTCTCCAGCGGCACTTTCGCCATCCAGGGCCACGATCCCGAGAGCAAGGTCGTCTACCGCAACATCAAGGTGCGCGCTCTGCCCTGAGTAGCTGGTGGTTCCTCTCAAGGCCGCCCTTTCCGGGCGGCCTTTTTGTTTCCCGGGTCACTCCAGCGCGCTGATCACCTCGAGCCCGGGGACGTGGCGGAAGTGAGCGTCATGAGTGAAGATTGCCGCTCCCACCTGGAGGGCGCAGCTGGCGATGAGCAGGTCCGTCGTCGGCAGAGTGACTCCCCGTCGATCCAGCGCCCAGGCGAGCTGGGTAAGCCGCTCCCAGATCTCTTTGGAAGTGGGGATGTAGACCATCACTCCCAGGCGCTCTCGCACGCGGCGCAAAAGGACGGGGTTTCGCACGCCGCGACACACCTCCGTTACCACCATGCCGCAGGTCGCGAATTCGCAATCGTCGGGGTGGGGCGCGAAACGCGAGAACGGGTCCCGCCCCGCCCGCAGGTCGTTGATGAAGACGCTGCTATCCGGCAGGATGACGGGCGGCATCGGTCGGCGAGGCACAAGGCTCGGTTACCACCAGCGCTGGTCCGTCGGGAGTCGCGTAGGAGGCGGGGTCGATCGCATCGCGCAATTCCTCCGCCCCCATGCCCAGGCCGGCGCTGAAAAGTTCCTTCATGCGGTGACGTCGCGCCAATTCGTTGAGGGCGATCTTCACTGCGGCAGTCTTGGTGGGAGCGCCAGTGATCATCATCACCCGTTCCAAGACATCTTCCTCGATGTGCATCGTCATCTTCATGACGAAAAGAGAGTATGGCTTCTAAGCCATACCGTCAATTTCGTAGTATGGCTAAGGTGCCATACTTTTATTAGTTGTTGCCGTTCAACGACACAATGGCCTTTTAACTTTAAACGCTCTCCAGCAGCTTGTTCAGCCGTGCCACCATCGAAGTGGGGTCCTCGAGTAGACCGGCGGCGATCAGGGCGTTATCGAGTAATTGCTCCGCCACCAACTTCGCACGGTCCGGATTGCCGGTATGTGTCTCGAAGAGGCGTTTGATCACGGCGTGGCGCGGGTTGAACTCGAGGTTCACCCGTAGAGGGGTGTCGGCGCCATCCCGGTTCATCGCCTTCATCATCCGGCGCATGTGGGGCGACATGAATTTGTCGGCGTTCAGCGCCAGCACCGGCGAATCGACCAGACGGTCGCTCGACCTCACCTCGGCGACGCGTTCGCCGAGCGTGTCCTGCAGCCATTTCGAGAGATCCTTGATCTCCTTTTCGCCTAGGGAGCCTTCGGGTTTGGGTAGATCGGCCAGTTTGACGTCGGCGTGGTCGGCGGCGGTGAGCTTCCGCCCGTCAAACTCGCGCACGTTGTTCATCACGTACTCATCGACGGCCTCGTAGCAGAGCAACACCTCGAGGTTGCGCGCCTTGAAACCCTCTAGGTAGGGGCCGCTCTCGATTGCGGCACGGCTCGGTCCCACAAGGTAATAGACCTCCTTTTGCTCGGAATTCATCCGCGACACGTAGTCCGCCAGCGAGGTGGTTTTGCCCTTCTCGGTGAGGGAGGACTCGAACCGGAGAAGCTTCACAAGCTGTTCCTTGTGGGTGAAGTCGAGCGCCGCTCCCTCCTTCAGGAATACCCCGAATTCCTTGTAGAACGCGTCGTAACCCTCGGCACGGTTGCGCGCCTCCTCCTCGAGGAACTTGAGGAAGCGCTTGGTGATGACGCGGTTCAATTTCTCGACGAGCGATTTGTCCTGCATTGTCTCGCGCGAGATGTTCAGCGGCAGGTCCTCGCTATCGACGACGCCCTTGAGGAACCGCAGCCACTCCGGGAGCAGGTCCTTGGGCTTCGCGTCGATCAGCACCTTGCGGCAGTAAAGCGCCACGGAGGGCTCGAGGCGGGAGAAGCCCAGCTTTTCCGTGTTCTCCTTCGGCGTGAAGAGCAGCGCGTTGATGGTCAGCGGCGCGTCGGCGCTGAAGTGCAGCCGCAGCCGGGGCTCGTCGTGCGCGTGGGCCTGGAACTTGTAAAACTCGGTGTACTCCTCCTCCTTGACCTCGCTCTTGTTGCGCAGCCAGAGGGCCTGCACGGTGTTCACGCGCTTCCCGTTCAGGGTGATCGGGGCAGACACGAACGCGCTGTAGCGCTCGAGGATCTCCTTCATCCTCCAGTCCTGCGCGAACTCGGCGCAATCGTCCTTCAGCTCGATCACAATCTTCGCGCCGCGCCGCTCGCCCTCGCTCGGTTCGATCGTGTAGCTACCCGCTCCTTCGCTCGACCACACGTGGCCCGGCTCGTCCTTCCGCCAGGAGCGCGCGTATACCTTAACCGATTTCGCGACCATGAAGGCCGAGTAGAAACCCACGCCGAACTGGCCGATCAGGTTGCTGTTTTTCTGCGCGCCCTCGCCGAGGGCTTTGAGGAAGGCCTTCGAGCCCGAGTGCGCGATCGTGCCGAGGTTTCGCACCAGCTCTTCGCGCGTCATCCCGATGCCGAAGTCCTGGATCGTGATGCGCTTCGCCTTGTCGTCGGTCGTGACGTTGATCTCGGGCTCCAGCTTCTCGTCGTGGATTTCCTTCTCGGTAAGCTGCGTGTGCCGCAGCTTCTCGAGGGCGTCGGACGCGTTCGAGATCAGCTCGCGCACGAAGATCTCTTTCTCCGTGTAGAGCGAGTGGATGACGATATCGAGCAGCTGCTTGATCTCGGCCTGGAATTCGAACGTCTGCGGCGTGGTGTTGGACATGGTGGTGAAAAAGGAAAACGGCGAGTTTAACGGCCGCTCCCAAAAATCAAGCGACCGGTCCCGGGCGGACGCTGGGTCAGGTGCTGGTTGCCGGCAGACGTTCCACGCGCACGCGGCGCGCGGTCTCCGCGCCGACCTCCGTCGCGGTGACGCGGAACTCGCCCATTACGAAGGATTCACCGCGCCGCAGGGGCTGGCCGCGGTTTCGCTCCGCCCAGGCTGCGACGGTTTCCCGCGGCATCCATTCGAAGGTCCAGCCGGTCTCGGCCTGCAGTTCGCGCATCGTGAAGCGTCCGCTCACCGTGATCGCCGTCTCGTCGCGCTCGAAGACCGGGCCGCGCCCGATGTCGAGTTCGTCGCGGATGTCGCCCACGATCTCCTCCAGCACGTCCTCCAGGCTCACGATCCCGGCCGTGCGCATCTCCGGATCCAGCACGACGGCAAGATGCACGCGCGAATTGCGGAACATCTCGATCATGGTGTGGACCGGTGTCTTCAGCATGAACGTGAGCGCCGGGCGGATCAGCGGTTCGAAGGAAGTTTCGGGTCCGAGTATCTGGCCCTGCCACAGCCACTCGCGCACGAGCAGGATTCCCCTTACATCGTCGAGGGAGCCGCGGCAGACAGGGAAGCGGCTGAAGCCGGCGGTCTGCGCGAGGCGGAGGTTGTCCGCCATGGGACGGTCCAGCCAGAGGGCGACGATCTGTTCGCGCGTGCGCATCACCTGCTGGGCGGTGACCGAGCGAAGCCGGAGCGAACTCACCATGATCCGGTTGATCAATGCGTCCCCGGGGTGGGTGTGGCGCGCCTGGCTGAAGACGTACTCGAGCTCCTCCGAGCTGAATCCATGATCGCCTTCCCGCGCGGGCTGCAGGCCGATGAGCCGCAGGATGCGGTTCGCGGTGCCATTCAGGAGCCAGATGAAGGGAAAGAATATCCGGTAAAAAACCACCAACGGCCCCGCGGTGTTGAGTGAGACCGTCTTCGGCCGCTGGATGGCCAGCGATTTCGGCGCCAGCTCTCCCAGCACGATGTGCAGGAAGGTGATCACCGAGAAGGCGACGGCGAACGACACCGACGTTATCGCCGCCGGATCCGTCACGCCGAAACTCCCCAGCAGCGGCTGAATCCGCTGGCCGATGACCGGCTCGCCGAGCCAGCCCAGTCCGAGGCTGGTCAGGGTGATGCCGAGCTGGGTCGAGGACAGCACCGCGTCGAGGTGCGCTGTCGCGAACAGCGCCATTTTAAGCCGCCAGCCGCCCGTCTTCGCCATGGGCCGCAGTTGGCTGGCTCGGATCTTCACCAACGCGAACTCCGCGGCCACGAAGAATCCGTTGGCCGCCACGAGGCCCAGCACCAGCAGGATTTCCAACGTTACGCGCAGCGTTTCCACGTTCAACAGGGCCGGCGTCTGGAATGCACAATTCCCACTTTCGCAACCATGCCCCGACGGCGGCCTTCCTCAAACGATTTCCGATCGCACCGCCAGTCGATCCCGTTGTTGACCCGGCTCGCAGGCTCCCGGGGATTGTAATGCAATTCGTTACAATCCCACAACCGGTGGCCGGCGTCCCGCGGTCACGGGCGCGCTGTGCGCAGCGGGGTAAGCGTCACCGGTCCCAAAAGTCCGGAAGGCGTCAGCGGCCAGCCCGCGGCGTCGAAGGGCTTGTAGTTGATGTTCACGAAATTGATCTCGCGCATGACCTTCCAGTCCACCTTGCGGCGGTCGAGGTCGCGGATGCGGTTGGCCGCCAGGTTGGTGACCTCGATCTCGATCCGGTTGCGTCCGGGGCGCAGCAGTGTGCCGACGTTCAACCGGAAGGGCACGCTCCACGCGGTGCCGGCGTTTTTTCCGTTCACCGTCACCCGGGCGCTTTCCCGAACATCGCCGAGCTCGAGCCGCCAATCCTCGGCCGTTCCCGTCGGCGCGTCGAAATCAAGGGTGTAACGCGCCGTTCCACCGAAGCGTTGCGCGGCTTCCCCGCCAAGTTCCGTCCAACTCTTCAGCGCGCTCGTCTGGAAAGGCGGCGGCAGCTCCGGGCCTCCGTGGATAAACTCCACTCGCCACTCGCCTGCGAGGGGCACCGCCGGTCCCGCCACCTCGGTTGCGGGCCACGGCGTGATGCCGGCGGCCGCCGCGCGGGTTGCGCGCAGCACGAGCGACTCTCCCGGCTCGAGGTTCAGGAAGAACTCGTTCCCGCCGCCCGGCGT
>JAURJO010000026.1 GCA_030832235.1 Verrucomicrobiota bacterium | reverse complement strand
GCGGGATTACTCCGCGTGATCCACTTCTGGCTCCAGGCGCTCGGCGCGCCGGTCGCCCTCGGCAATGCGACCCTCGCGCCCTTCCTTGGCGCGGCGCTCCTGGCGATCCTCTCGACCCAACTCCGGCCGACGGTGCTCGCCCGCGAGCCCGTCGCTCTGCCGCTCGTGATCTGGGCGGTGGGTTCGCTGCTCCTCATTTCCCTCGGACGGCTCGAGGTGGTGAAGGGCCACGTGCACTCGCGCTACTACATCCTGAGCTGCCTCACGTGGGGACTCGTGCTGTTCGTGCAGCTCGGGCTCTGGCGCGATCCGGCGCGGCCCGCCCGCCTGCTCTGGCGCGCCGCGGCCGGCGTCGCCGCTTTCAACGTCGCCGCCAACCTCACCGCCGCGCACGATGCGCGCAGCTGGATCATCTGCCGCGACAGCGCGATGGAACGTTTCGTCGAGCACGGCCGCGACGGACAGGGCCCCTTCTTCCTCCACCCCGTGCCCGCGTACACCGACCTCATGGTTCGCCGCGCCGAGGAGGCAGGTCTCTACCGTATGCCGTCGCTGAGCCAACCCGCGCGTCTCGACGGCGCCAAACCAGGAACCGACATCGCGTACTTCATCGACCGCATTCCCGTAACCCCCGAGCAGGTTCGGATCGAGGGCTGGGCCGCGTTGCCAGGCATCCCCGCGCGCCCGGGTAATGTCCGGGTCGTCCTCCAGTCGGCCAAATCCCGGCTGGTGTTCACGGCCGCCCCGCAGCCACGACCGGACGTCGCCGCTGTGCATACGGCGCAGAACTGGCGCGATAGCGGCTTCCGTTTCCAGCTGCGCCGCTCGCTGCTGCCGCGGGAGAATTTCCAAATCGGCCTCCTGCTCACAACCCCGCGTGGCCCGGAGTTCGTGATGACCGCCCACCGCGTCGATCTCACCGGTGAAGGGCGCGGCGTGCTCGCCGGGGCGCCATGACCGATTGCCCGTGCTGACCCGCGCCGAAATCCAGCACCTCCGCTCGCTGCGGGAGAAACGCCGCCGCGAGGAATCGGGGCTTTTTGTCGTCGAGGGCCCGAAGGTCGTCGGCGAACTGCTCGCCGCGGGTTTCACCTTCACCGAGGTGCTCGCGACGCCGGATTGGCCCGCGCCGACCGGCGTGGAAGTGAATCGCATCACTCCGGACGAGATGGCGCGAATCAGTCATTTTCCCACACCGTCCGCGGTGCTCGCGGTGGGCCGCATCTCCCGGCCGGCGTTGCCGGCGGGCGGGCTGGAGCGCGGGCTCACGCTGGCGCTCGATGGCGTGCAGGATCCGGGAAACGTCGGCACGCTGATCCGGATCGCCGACTGGTTCGCGTTCGACCGCGTGCTGCTCTCGCCCGATTGCGCGGACCTCTTTCACCAGAAGGTGATCAACGCGAGCATGGGGTCCTTCGCGCGCGTACCGGTGCACGTGCTGGAACTTCCGGCGGCCCTCGCGCCGTCCTCCGCTAACCGGCCGACCGAGGTGATCGGCTGCGATCTCGACGGTGAGGAGCACTTCCGGCTGCCGCCGCTGAAGGACGCCGTCGTCGTGATCGGCGCCGAGGGTCGCGGGCTTTCGTCGGCGACCAAGCCGTTGCTCACGCGCCGCGTGACGATACCCCGGCTGGGCAAGGCTGAATCCCTGAACGCGGCGGTGGCCGCGGGGATCATCTGCGCGCACCTCCGCCGCGGCGGAAACTGAACGCCAGCCCCGTCGCGGGCGGATCAGAGCAAACGGCCCGGCTCGTAATCGGCCGCGCCGCGGTGACGGCGCGCGAGCGGCTTCACCTCGGTGAGGAAAGCATCGACCTGGTGCGGCGCCGCACCCACGAACCGCGCGTTCTCCGCTAGGATGGCCTGCAGCGCCCGACGGCCAAGGCCGATGCGGCGGTCCCCGGCAAGGCGTCCGAGCAGATCGGCATCGCCGTCGCCGGAACGCAGGGCCTTCGCAGCCGCAAGCGCGTGCTCCTTGATCGCCTCGTGCGCAGTCTCGCGGCCGGCGCCGTGTTTCACGGCCTCCATCAGGATGGTGGTCGTGGCGAGGAACGGCAGGTTGCGCTCGTTCTCCGCCGCCACCGCCGCCGGGAAAACCTCCATCTGGCGCAGCACCGTGAGGTAGGTCTCCAGCAGGCCGTCGATCGCGAAGAAGGCGTCCGGCAGCGCCACGCGCCGCACGACCGAACAGGAAACGTCGCCCTCGTTCCATTGGTGGCCGGCGAGCGCGCCGGTCATCGTGACGTAGCCGGAAAGGATCGTGGCGAATCCGCAGATGCGCTCGCAGTTCCGCGCGTTGACCTTGTGCGGCATGGCGGAGGAACCGACCTGCCCGGCCTGGAACCCTTCGGTGAGCAACCCCGCGCCGGCCATGAGTCGCAGCGTCGTGGCGCAGCTCGCCGCGGCGGCGGCGACCTGGTGCAGCGCGGAGACAACCTCGAAATCGAGGCTTCGCGGATAAACTTGGCCGACGGCGGAGAGCGAGGCGTGGAAGCCGAGGTGCTTGAGTACGCGCGCCTCGAGTTGGTCGACCTTGCCCGAATCGCCGCCGAGCAAGGTGAGCTGGTCGAGCTGCGTGCCGACCGCGCCCTTCAGGCCGCGCACCGGATAGCGCCCGAGGAGCTCCTCGATCCGTGTGTGCGCCAGCAGCAATTCCTGGCCGAACATCGTGAGGCGCTTGCCGAGCGTGGTCGGCTGCGCGGGCACGTTGTGCGTGCGCCCGGTGATCATCAGGTCGCGGTGCGCCTCCGCCTGCCGTCCAAGCGCGAGCAGGGCAGCGGCTGACTTGAACTGAACGACCTTAAGCG
This sequence comes from Verrucomicrobiota bacterium, assembly GCA_030832235.1. Lineage (GTDB taxonomy): Bacteria > Verrucomicrobiota > Verrucomicrobiia > Opitutales > Opitutaceae > ER46. Next base: position 275 of record JAURJO010000026.1, on the reverse strand, counting down.
AGCGCAGCACCTGGAGCTGCTCGACGTTTTCGGTGAGGTCGCGGGAAGTGAGGCCGAGGTGGATGAATTGCCGTTTCGCCAAGTCGGAGAATTCCTCGATGCGGGCCTTCACGTCGTGGAGGGTGACGCGTTCGCGCGCGGCGATGGCAGCGAGGTCGATGTGGTCCTTCACCTTCTCGTAGTCCTTGATGGCTTCCGCGGGAATCGGCACGCCGAGGTCGCGCTGGGCCTTCATCACCGCGATCCAGAAATCGCGTTCGAGGGCGACGCGGCCG
>JAURJO010000206.1 GCA_030832235.1 Verrucomicrobiota bacterium | reverse complement strand
GGTTCGATTCCTCCCGCCGGCTCCAGCCTCAATCATGACCGTCTTCGCCGGATTCCTCCGTCGTGTCCCCGCGCGGGACGAAGAGCCCTCACCGGCCGCACTCGCCGCCCGCATGTGCGCCGCGATCGCCCCGGGCTCCTCCATCGCCGCCTTCGCCGAAGGCGGATTCGCGGTCGCCTGCGCGTCCAAGGCCGACCAGCCCGCTTGGAGCGGCGACGGCAAGATCGGCGTATTGCTCGACCATGACGGCGGTGATCCTTCGCCTGCGGCCTTGGCCGCCGGCTGGTCCGTGCTCGGCACCACCGCCCTGCGTTCGCTCGGCAGCCCGTCCCGCGGCGTCATCATCGACCGCCGGGGCGGAGAGATCACCTTGTGCAACGATCGTCACGGGCTCGGTCGGATTTTTATTCACCAGACCGCGGATAGCCTGCTCTTCGCGACGTCCGTCCGCGCGTTGCTCGCGGTCCTCCCGCGTCCGCACCGGCTCGACCCGCGCGGCCTCGCGGAGTTTCTCGCCCTCGGCTGCGTGCTGCAGGACCGCACGCTCTACGAGGGAATCACGGCCCTGCCTCCGGGATCAGCGTGGACCCTGAGCCCCACGGGCGAGGTGCGTCCGGGACGGCACTTCACGCCCGCCGCCTGGGAGGCGCGATCGCCGTTGTTGCCCGACGAATACAACCTGCGGCTCTACGAGGAATTCCCCTCCGCGCTCGAACGATGTCTCGGGGACGGAACCGACACCGCGCTATCCCTCACCGGCGGCCTGGACAGCCGCGCCGTGCTGGCCTGGTCCTCGGACCTCAAGCTGCCATGCTACACGTTCGGCGGGCCGTTGCGGGAGTGCGCCGACGTGACGATCGCGCGGCAACTGGCCACCACCTGCGGCTGCCGCCACACGACCTTGCAGGTTGACGCGGAAGTCCTGCGGAACTTCGCACACCTCGCCGCCGAGGCCGTGGTCGCCAGCGACGGGGAACTCGACGTCTCGGGGGCCACCGAAATCCACCTCAACCGGGCGGCCCGCGCGATCGCGGGTCGCCGGCTGACGGGAAACTACGGGTCGGAAATCCTGCGGGGGCACATCGCGCTGCGTCCGAACCCCGTGGATACTACGTTGCTCCGGCCGGAGTACCGCCGCCTCGTGGGACAAGGTCTCGCGACGCTGCGCCAGGAGGCGGCCATCCACCCGCTGACGTTCATCGCGTTCAAGCAAATGCCGTGGCTTCACCGGGCGCGCCTCGCCGTCGAACGCGCCGCGCTCCATCCACGGACACCATTCCTGGATCCCAGGCTGGTGCAACTGGCGTACCAGGCCCCGCCGGATCACCGAACCAGTCCGGAGCCCCTGCTGCGGCTGATCGCCGCCCGGTCGCGGAAACTCGCCGCGATCCCCACCGACCGCGGGCTACGTCACCCGCCGCGACCGCTCGTCACACCCCTGCAGGCCACGTGGGGAGAGGCGACAGCCCGGGCCGAGTACGTCTGGGACTACGGGATGCCCCGCTGGCTGGCTCCGCTGGAACGCGCATTGCACACCCTGCGTCCGGAGCGGCTCTTCCTCGGCCGGCACAAGTTTGCTCACTTCCGCCTCTGGTATCGTGCGCCGCTGGCGGGAACCGTGCGTGAACTGCTCGCCGGTTACGACGCGCCCGGTTTCGAACCCGGCTCCACGAAGCGCGTGGTCGAGGAGCACCTCACGGGACGCGTCAACCGCACGCGGGAACTGCACCAGATGCTCACCCTGCGTCTGATCGAGAAGGAAATCCTCCAACTCTCCTCATGAGCCTGCTGCTGCTTCTCGCCACCGCCGGCGCGGGTCTCTGGGCCGTGCGGCGCGACGCCGCCTCCCGACCCGGTGTTTCCAGCGCGATCTGGATTCCCACGGTATGGCTGGCGATCCTTGCCTCCCGTCCGTTCTCCCTCTGGTTCGACCTCGGCGGGGCCGCCACCCTCGAGGGCAGCCCGCTGGATCGCGCGGTGTTCTTCGCACTGATCACGGCGGCGGCGATCGTGCTCGCCCGACGTCCGATCCCCTGGGGTGACGTCGCCCGGCACAACTGGCCCCTGTTGCTGTTCTACGGCTACCTGCTTGTTTCAATCTGCTGGGCTCACTCGCCGTTCGTTTCCCTGCGCCGTTGGGGCAAGGAGGCCGGCAACATCCTGATCGTCTTGCTGATCCTCAGCGAACGGGACCCGATCCAGGCTTTCCGGGCGGTCGTGGTGCGGTGCGCCTGTCTTTTGCTGCCGCTCTCCGTGATTCTCATCCGGCATTTTCCCGACCTCGGTCGGCGCTACAGCCAACACTCCGGCGGGCTCGAAGTCACGGGAGTCACCACGCAGAAAAACGCGCTCGGGGCCACCGTGCTCGTCTGTGCGACGGTGGTTCTATTCGACTGGCTCGAACGCCGCCGGGCCAAGACCGGAGCGCCGCCCTTCTCGCCGTCGTTCGTGCCGCCCGCGCTGCTTGCCCTCGGGCTGTGGCTACTGGCCCTGAGCCAGAGCCGCACCTCGATGCTGGCGTTCGGAAGCGCCGCGCTGCTCCTCCTCACCCCGCGTCTGCCAATCATCCGCCGGCAACTCGCGCGCCTCATCCCTTTGCTCGTACTCGGCGTGACACTTCTCATCGCGCTCGAGGCGCTGTTCGACTGGTCCCGGCCGGCGGTGACGGAACTGGGCCGGGAGATGACCTTCACCGGCCGCACCGATGTGTGGCGCGAGCTGCTCGCATTGCGCACCGACCCGCTGATCGGCACCGGCTTCATGAGCCTGTGGGATGACCCCCAGCATCGCGCACGCCTGCCCGAGTGGGTCGCGTTTTCCGCGCACAACGGCTACCTGGAGGTTTATCTCGCCGGAGGCATCGTGGGCGTCGGCCTGCTCGCCCTCCTGCTCGCCAGCACGGCCCTGCGCCTGCACCGGGCGCTGGCGCGCCCGACTCCTTGGGCCATCGCGGGGGTCGCCATCCTCGTCGCGACCATCGTGGCAAACTGCGCCGAATCCCACTTCGCGTGCATGACGCCGATCGGGCTGCTGTACCTCACCGCGCACCTCGGCTCATGACCACCGTGACCACAGGAACCACCATCCCCCCGCGTCTGATCCAGACAGGGCCGACCCGGGACCTCGCGCCCGCGGCCCGCGCAGCCGTCGCCGGATTGCGCCTTCATCACCCCGATTGGGACTACCTTTTTTTCGACGACGCCGACCTCACTCGTTTTGTCGCCACCGAGTTTCCCGAGCACCGACAATTGCTCGACGAGTTCACGCATCCGGTGCAAAGGGCGGACTTCTTTCGTTACCTCGCGGTCTATCGCCTGGGCGGCTTCTACCTCGATCTCGACGTGTTCCTGGAGGCTCCGCTGGAGGATCTGCGTCCGCTCGGCGCGGTCTTCCCCTTCGAGGAACTCACCCTCAGCCGGCACCTGCGCGCGGCCCACGGGATTGACTGGGAAATCGGCAACTACGCCTTCGGCGCCACCGCCGGCCACCCTTTCCTCGCGGCCGTGATTCGCGACTGCGTGAAGGCGCGTCACAACCACGCCTGGTGTGACTTGATGTTCCGCGGCATCCCGCGCTGGTTCCGCCGGGACTTCGAAGTGCTCAACACCACCGGTCCCGGCTTGCTGACCCGCACGCTGGCTGAAAACCCCGACACCGCCGCCGGAGTTACCGTCCTGCAACCAGCTCCTGACTGCGACGTCTGCGAACCGGATAACTGGCACCGCTTCGGCCGCCACGGTGTTCATTTGATGGCGGGAACCTGGCGTCCACGCAGCGGACAACTTCG
>JAURJO010000205.1 GCA_030832235.1 Verrucomicrobiota bacterium | reverse complement strand
GACGCCGATTCCGCGCGGCCCGAGTGGCTCGCCTACTACGAACGCAAGGGCGTGCCGCAGCCCCGGCGCGATTACAACGCGGTGATGACGCACGCCGACGCCCGCATCGGCGACGTGTTGCGCACGCTCGCCGAGCTCGGGTTGGCCGAGAACACGCTCGTGATCTGCCACTCCGACAACGGTGGCATCCTGCACAGCTACCCGTCCAACAACGGTCCCCTGCGCGGTGGCAAGGGTCAGACCTACGAGGGCGGCGTTCGCGTGCCGGCGGTGATGCGTTGGCCGGCCGTCATTCCCGCCGGCACCGTTTCCAACGCCAACGCGGCGCACTACGACGTCTTCGCCACCGCGCTCGACGCGGCCGGCCTCGCGGTTCCCGCCCGCAACGGCCGTTTCCCCGTGCAGGGCGTGAGCCTGCTGCCGCACCTCCGCTCGGGCGCGCGGGATCCATTGCCGGACCGTTTCCAGTTCTGGGATCTCTACGGACAATGCGGCGCGCTGCACGGGAGTTGGAAACTCGTCGGGCAGATCGACAACCATCACGGGCGCTTCGACCTGGCGGCGCGGCAGGCCGAAAAGACCGTGTTCCAGTTGTACGACCTCGACGCCGACCTCAGCGAGACGCGCGACCTGGCGAAGACCGAGCCCACCATCTACGCCGACCTCAAGCGCCGCCACCTCGAGTGGCTCCGCCAGTTCGCGCACTGAGTGGCGGAGCTCCCGGGTTTCTCACCCGCCGGTACCGCGGTGCAGCTCGCGGATCCGGCGAGCCCAACGGTCGATCTCGTTGGCGGTGAGCTTCGCGCCGAGCACCGCGTGGGCGTGGCGGCGCTGGGGCGCGACGTGGCGGGCGAACATCGGTTCAACCTGCGCGCGCCACTGCCGCGTGATGTCGGCGGGCTGGCGGCCGCGCTCACGCACATCGCGTTGCAGCCGGCGGGCGAACCGCAGCTCCGTTTCCGCCGCGCGGTAGAGTCGCAGCGCGAACAATCCGCGCAGGCGGCTCCGCACCCATGGCCAGAGGCCCTCGATGATCACGATGCTCCGCGGCCGCCAGCGGCGAACCTGCTCGGCGCGGGTGTGGCGGGAGAAATCATAGAGCGGCAATTCCGGTGCGCCGCCGTCGGCGATGGCGCGAAGCGCTGATTCGAAAGCCGCCCAGTCGATCGCCGCGGGGGAGTCGAAGTTGATCCGGGCGCGCCGGGCCGGCGGCAGGTGGGAAAGGTCGCGGTAGAAATCGTCGATGGAAAGCAGGGCCGCCGCGCCGCGCAAACGGCGGCGGAGCGCGTCCGCCAACCACGTTTTGCCCGATCCGCTGCCGCCCGCGATCGCAACGAGCGTGACGCGCCTCGCGGGTGGGGCGGATTTTACGGGGCGTTTCATCGGCGGGCGCGCGGGAGGCAATCGGCGAGGGCTGCCGCGAGGCGAGCCAGATCCCGCGGGCTGTTGTAGCCCTGGACGGAGACACGCAGCAACGCCCCGTCGCGCCAACGGGTGACGGGCACTTCCACTTGGTGCCGCACGAGCAGTTCCGCCTGCAGCCGCGGACCGTCGCAGGGCGGCAGCGGCACCGCGAACATCTGGGCGAACCATTCCGGTGAGTCGGAACACAGCGGCTCCGTGCCCGTGAGACGCGAAAGTTCCCGCCGCGACTCTCGCGCGAGTTCGCGACAGCGAGCGCGCACCGTTTCTCCGCCGTTTTCCTCCCAGAACCGCAGGGCGGACGGAATCGCGAGCCACGCTGACAGATCGCGTGTGCCGGTCCACTGCAGCTCATCGAGAAACGGACTGCCCGTCACGGCGAAGCCGGCGTCGCCCCAGCTGATGGCCAGCGGCTCGAGCCGTCTTTGCGCCTCGGGCCGTGCGTGGAGAAAGGCCGAACCCTTCGGCGCACAAAGCCATTTATGCGCGTTGGCCGCGTAGAAATCGGCCCCGATCGCAGCGAGATCGACCGGAATCTGGCCCGGCGCATGGGCTCCGTCGACGATCGTGATGATGCCCCGCGCGCGCGCCCGCCGGCAAAGTTCCGCGACCGGAAGGATGAGCGCGGTCGGTGAAGTGACGTGGCTGATGAACAGCACGCGGGTGCGGGGCGTCACCGCCGACCATAGCGCCTCGGCGAACGTCGCGTGGTTCGTGAGCGGAGCGGGTGCCGGCCGGTAGACCGCCCCGGATACGGCGCATAGCCGCCGCCACATCCGGTCCATCGCGCCGTACTCGTGCTCCGACGCCAGCACTTCGTCCCCCGGGTGCAGGTCCAGGCTGCGGGCGACGAGGTTGAGCGCTACAGTGGCGTTGGGAACGAGAACGAGATCGCGCGGGTCGGCGTTGAGCGCGGAGGCGAGCGGACGTCGGGCCCCTTCCATCAGCTCGAGAAACCGCCGCTGCAGGAACGCGACCGGCTGGCGCTCCATTTCCACCTGCCAGCGGTGGGCCTCCGCCAGCACCGCGCGCGGCGTAGCACCGAAAGATCCGTGGTTGAGGAATGCCACGGCGGGATCCAAGTGGAACAATTGCCGGGAAAGCGGCGGGTCTTCGCGGTTAGGCATAGGGCTTCGCGAAAGTGCGCGGGTCTCGTCGGGTTGTCGATTTTCGGCCGGACCCGTTCGGCTTGCTTCCGCGCGCGGCCGGCGCCGAGAGTTTTGCGATGACCGATCCCCTGTTCCCTTCCGCCTCGCGTCGTGACTTTCTCCGGGCCGGCGCGGGTGCCGCGGCTCTTGCCGCCCTTGCGCCGCGTTCCCTCGCGGCCGAGCCGGACACCACGGCCGACGTGATCCGCGAGTTGATCCGCTACAACGACCAGCGCATTCCCGCCTTGCTCGCGAGCCAGGAGCGGCGGGCCGGTCACCGCTGGGTCGGGGGCCAGGTCAACGACTACGGCCTGCACTCCGCCACCGGCACCAAAGCCCTCGTCGTCGCTTATACCTGCGCGCTCTGCTCCGAAGGCGGGAAATACCGCGGCTCGGCGGAGGTGGCCGAGGCGTTGCGCCTCGCGGCCGACTACCTCAACCGCGTGCAGTACGAGGACGGCACGGTCGACTTCTACGCCACCAACTTCCGCTCCCCGCCCGATGTGGCCTTCATCGTCGAGAACCTCGGCCCGTGCTACTCGGTGCTGAAGGCGAGCGGGGATCCGAAGCTCGGCGCGATCGCCGACGCCCTGGGGCGCTTCATCGTGAAGGCCGCCGACGGTCTCGCGGTCGGCGGCGTGCACACGCCCAACCACCGCTGGGTCGTCTGCTGCGCGCTCGCGATCGCGAACTCGCTTTTCCCGAACCCGCGCTACGTGGCGCGCATCGACCAGTGGCTGGCCGAGAACATCGATCTCGATCCGGACGGTCAGTACACCGAAAAGAGCACGACGGTCTACTCGCCGATCGTGGACCGCGCGCTGGTGGTCGTCGCGCGGCTGTTGAAGCGGCCCGAACTGCTGGAGCCGGTGCGGCGCAACCTCGAGATGACCCTCTATTACGTCCATCCCGACGGAGAGGTGGTCACGGAGGCCTCGCGTCGTCAGGACCGCTACCAGCGCGGTAGCATGGCGCGTTATTACTACGCGTACCGCCATCTCGCCATCATCGACGGCAACGGCCGCTTCGCCGCGATGACCCGCCAGATCGAGGGCGGCGCCCCGGCCCAGATCGCCCGGGAGGCGCAGGAATTGCTCCAGGCCCGCCGTTTCGAGGCCGCCCGCACGCTCCTCGAAGCCTCGCTCGAGCTGATCTCCTTCCTGAGCGAGCCCGAGTTCCGCCGTCCCTTGCCTGCCTCGCTGCCGTTGCCGAAGGATTACTCGCGGCTCTTCTCGTACTCGAGCTTGGCGCGGGTGCGCCGCGGCGACCGGAGCGGCACCATCCTCGCGGGCAACACCACGTTGTTCTCTTACCGCAACCGTTCCGCCGCGCTTGAGTCGGTGCGCTTCGCCACCGCGTTTTTCGGCAAGGGCCAGTTCACCGGCGACACCATCGAGGCGCGCGAGGGCGGCTACGTGGTCCGCCAATCGCTGGAGGGACCGTATTTCCAGCCCTTGACGAAGGAGCAGATCGCCGACGGCGAACACACCAAGATGGCGCCGAACGGCACGCTGGCCAACTCCGGCCGCGCCCTGCGTGCGCGCAGCAACATCTCGAAGCTCGAGGCCACGGTGAACGTCACCGAGAAGGACGGCCGCTTCCGGCTCGAGTTCCTCATTGAGGGCACGAGCGAGGTGCCGGTCGCGATCGAGCTCGCGTTCCGCCAGGGCGGAAAGCTTCACGGCGTCGATCCCCTGCCGGGCGTGCCCGACGGTTACCTGCTCCGTTCGGGCAAGGGGCGCTACGAGTCGGGCGGCGACGTGATCGAATTCGGCCCGGGCCGGGTGGAGCACACTTACACTCAGGTGCGCGGGGCGTCGCCGAAGTGGGACGGCATGAGCGTCTTCCTGACCGGGATGACGCCGTTCCGCGCCACGCTGGACATCGGTTGAAGTCATGAAGTCCCCGCTGCTCCGCCTCGCCGCGGTGATCTTGCTCGCCGTCGCCGCGCGGGCGGCGGCGGATCGTCCCGCGGCGCCGAATGTGATCGTCATCCTCGCCGACGACATGGGGATCGGCGACGTGTCGGCGCTGAATCCGCGCAGTCTGTGGAAGACGCCGCACCTCGATCGACTCGCCGCCGAGGGCATGACGTTCACCGACGCGCATTCGTCGTCGGGTGTCTGCACGCCGACGCGGTACACGTTGCTCACTGGACGCTACTCGTGGCGCGGTCGCCTGAAGCGCGGCGTGCTCAACGGATACGGCGCCCCGCTGATCGAACCGGGCCGGCTCACGTTGCCCGGCTTTTTGCGGTCACGGGGTTACGCGACCGCGATGTTCGGCAAGTGGCACCTCGGGCTCGACTGGGCCAAGGCCGGTTCCGGACCGGAGGAGGTTGATTACACGAAGCCTTTCGGCGGTGGGCCGGTGGCCAACGGCTTCGATCGATTTATCGGCATCAGCGCTTCGCTCGACATGCCGCCTTACGTCTGGCTGCGCGACGACCGGGTGACGGCGCCGCCGGCCGGCAGGGTGGGGGACAGTCCGGCGCCGCGGCTGTGGCGAGCCGGGCCGATCGGGGCCGACTTCCGCATGGAGGATGTGCAGCCGCGGCTGACGCGCGAGACGATCTCTTTTCTGGCGGAACGCGGCGCCGCGCGCGACCGCCGGCCGTTCTTCGTTTATCTCGCGTTCGCCTCGCCGCATACGCCGACGCTGCCGACCGAGGAGTTTTCGTCCACGACCCCCACGCCCTACGGCGCGTTCGTCCGCCAGCTCGACGCCGATGTCGGCGCGATCCTCGCCGCGCTCGAGAAGCACGGGCTGGCGCGCGATACCCTGGTGGTCTTCACCTCCGACAATGGCTACGCGCCGGCGGGAGACATCCCGCGTCACCGCGACCTTGGTCATGATTCGAGCGGCGGTTTCCGCGGCTGCAAATCCGACGCCTTCGAGGGCGGGCACCGGGTTCCGTTCATCGCGCGCTGGCCGGGTGTGGTGCCGGCGGGATCCCGCTGCGTCGACGTGATCGGCCACCTCGATTTGTTCGCGACCATGGCGGAGATCCTTGGCGCGCCCTTGCCCGCCAATGCCGCCGAGGACAGCTCGAGTTTGCTCGCCCTGTTGCGTGGCCAACCCGCCCCGGCTGTGCGGCGGCGGAGCCTCGTGCACCATTCGTCCGAGGGAGAATTCGCGATCCGCGAGGGTGATTGGAAGCTGATCCTTTGCCCGGGCTCGGGAGGTTGGAGTCCGCCCACCAAGGTGCCTTCGCCGTGGACGCAGCCGAAGCCGGACAACTTCGACGGGCTGCCGCCATTCCAACTCTACCACCTGGGCAACGACCCGAAGGAGACGACGAATCTCGCCGACCGGCACCCCGAGGTGGTCGCGCGGTTGGGTCGGCTCATGCGAGAGACCATCGAGCGCGGTCGCAGCACGCCTGGTCCTGATCAGTCTTACGAGAAGGCGGGCTGGCCGCAGACCGCTTGGATAAGTCGATTCGGGCCTTGAGTCTGCGGACGATCTGCCGGGCCGGTGAACGGCGCGCGCGGTTGACGAGGTGGTCGGCCGCGACTGCATTGCGCCCATGTTTATCATCATTGGCGGCGACGGCCGGGAGTATGGTCCGGCGACGGCGGACCAAGTGCGTGCTTGGATCAACGGCGGCCGCGCCAATCTCGACACCAAGGCCAAGCTGGCGGGCGAGAACGAGTGGCGGCGTCTGGGGGACTTTCCGGAGTTTGGCGGCACGGCGGAGCCGCCCGTCGTGGAGCCGGATGGCGAGCCGGCGGTCTCCGAGGCGGCTCCGGTGGCGGAATCCGCGAGCGTGGGCGCACGCACGGGCGCGGCGCTGATCAACGCGTTTGTCTATTTCTGCAGCCTGATGCCTGGCGGCATGTGGCTCAGCCGGAAGCTCATCGAAGCCAATCCGGACCTCGCGAAGGGCGGGTTCCCGAAGCTGGAGGATCTGGACATCACCGGCGTGGCTGAGGGCGTTTTCTGGGTCTATGCGGGGTTGTTCGCGGTGCTGCTGGTGCAGGCGCTGCTTATTCTCTTTCGCGGGCAGAACCTCGGCAAATTGCTCACCGGCGTGAAGGTCGTGCGCGCCGATGACGACGGACCGGCGGGCTTCGCGCGCGGCGTCATGCTCCGTTTCGCGCTGCCGGTTTCGATCTTCTTTCTGCTGAACGTCGCCTTCCCGCTGGGCTTCCTGTTCGTGGCGCTCGACTACGCTTTCATGTTCCGCGCCGACCGCCGCTGCCTGCACGATCTGATCGCCGGCACGCGCGTCGTGCGGGCGTGAAGGGTCACGCGCTCAAACGACGCGGTCCGTCCAAGGACCGCCGTGGGTGCAGGCCTCAAGGTTGGCGAGGAAGTGCCTCACGATGGCCTCGTGCTGGTCGTGACGACCGCCCGCCGTGTGCGGGGTGATGAAGCAGTTCGGCGTTTCCCAGAACGGATGGGAGGGCGGCAGGGGCTCGGTCTGGAAAACATCCAGGTAGGCCTCGCCCACGCGACCCGAGCGTAGGGCTTCAAGCAGCGCGTTCTCGTCGACGGTCGCGCCGCGGCCCACGTTATAGAATCGGGCACCGGGACGCAGGCAGGCGAGGCGGCGGGCGTTCACGTAGTTCCGTGTGCCCTCGTTATCGGGGAGCAAGTTGACCACGTGGTCGGCGCGGCCGAGCGCGCTGCTCAACTGCTCCTCCGGGATGATGCGCACGCCGCGTTCGCTGCGGACCTGGCGGCGCACGGCGAGAATCGTCATCCCGAAGGGCGCCAACAGCTCGGCGAGCCGCCGGCCGATCGCGCCGAAGCCCAGCAGCAGGACGGTCTGGCCGGTGAGCAGGCGCGACTCGAAGCGGCGTTCGTCGTAGTGCCACGAGCGGTCGGTGAGTTGCTCGCGGTGTGAAGGCAGCAGGCGGCGACCCAGTGCGAGCATCATGGCGAGCACGTGCTGCGCGCACGAGTCGGCGAAGACCGAGGAGGCGTTGGTGAAGACCGCGCCGCGCGCCCGGAAGCCCTCGCGGAACTCCGCGGTGTCGTAGCGCGTGTAGCCGGCTGTCGTCACCTCCACCCAGCGAAGCCGCGGGCACGCGAGGCATTGCGCGGCGTCGGGCTGGCCGAACGCCACGTCGGCCTCCGCCAGCAGCGGATCGGGTCGGCCCGCGGCCAGCACGGCGGCGGAGGTCGTCCGGGCGCGCACCAGGCGATGCGGCGCCACGCCCGCCTCCAGCAAGGCGGTCTCGGCGGGCGGGAATTCGGCGTTGGTCCAGATGACGAGGCTCATCGCGCGGGAAAGGGAATGGCTCCCGAGGAGCGCGCTTTCACCGCGTTGGCGCAAGGCGGTTCGCCGCCGGGTTTTTTCTCGCCGCCCGGCGCCGGGCGCCTACTCGTGAAGGCCCCGTTCATTCCTACCATGCCCCGTCCAGTCACCCTGTTCACCGGCCAATGGGCCGACCTCCCCCTCGAGAAGCTCCTGCCCCTCGTCAAGAAGATGGGCTACGATGGCGTCGAACTCGCCTGTTGGGGCGACCACTTCGATCCCGACGCGGCCGCCTCCAGCAAGAAATACGTCCACGACAAATGGGCGCTGCTGAAGGAAAACGGCCTCACGTGCTACGCCGTCTCCAGCCACCTCGTCGGCCAGGCCGTCTGCGACCACATCGACGAGCGCCACAAGACGATCCTGCCCGCCGACGTCTGGGGCGACGGTGATCCCGAGGGCGTGCGCAAGCGCGCGGCCCGCAAGCTCGCGCTCACCGCCAAGGCCGCCCGCACGTTCTTCGACGCCAAGCCCGGCCGCGGTTCCAAGGATGACTTCCCCGCCGTCGTCAACGGCTTCACCGGTTCCTCCATCTGGCACTCGATCTACGCGTTCCCGCCGACGTCGCAGGCGTATTGGGACGCCGGCTTCGCCGACTTCGCGCGTCGCTTCGGCCCGATCCTCGAGGCCTTCGAGAAGTCCAATGTCAATTTCGCCCTTGAGGTCCATCCGACCGAAATCGCGTTCGACATCGCCAGCGCGCAGCGCGCGGTCGAGGCGGTGAAAGGACACCGGCGCTTCGGTTTCAACTACGACCCGTCGCACCTCGGCTACCAGGGCGTCGACTACGTGAAGTTCATCCGCACGTTCGGCGACCGCATCTACCACGTGCACATGAAGGACGTGTGGTGGGGTCACGGCGACGGCTCCGTCGGCGTCTTCGGCGGCCACACCACGTTCGGCGATCCGCGCCGGCACTGGGATTTCCGGTCGCTCGGCCACGGCGACATCAACTTCGAGGAAATCATCGTCGCCCTCAACGACGTCGGCTACCGCGGACCCCTCTCGGTGGAGTGGGAGGACGGCCGTATGGACCGTCTGCACGGCGCGGCGGAGTCGGCCGCCTTCGTGCGCAAGGCCGATTTCCCCTCGAGCTCGATCGTGTTCGACGCGCAGTTCGATCGTCAGAAATGAGTCGCGGGCGGCGCGGCCCCGTGTCGCCCGCCTGATGTTTTTCGCCGGCGTCGGGCCGCGGGTCCCCGCCGGCGTTTTTCCTTCCTCCACCCGCAGTCCCGCAACCCCCGCATTCCTCCTTCATGAGCACCAAGATCGCCATCATCGGCGCCGGCGGCATGGCCGCCTATCACGCCAAGGGATTCCGCGAGGCCGGCGCCGAGATCATCGCGCTGGCCGACGTCAACGCCGCCGCCGCCGAGAAGGCCGCCGCGCGCCACGGCATCAGCCGCCACTTCGGCGACGTCGGTGAGATGCTGCGCGCTCTGCCGGAGCTCGACGCGGTTTCAATCATCGTGCCGAACAAGTTCCACGCCCCCCTCGCGCTGCAGGCGCTGCAGGCCGGCAAGCACGTGTTCTGCGAGAAGCCGCCCGCGCTCTCCGCCGCGGAGATGACGCGCATGAAGGCGGCGGCCGAGAAGTCCCGCCGGCGGTTGATGTTCAATTTCAACAACCGCGCCCGGCCCGAGAGCTACGCGATGATGGAGTACATCTCGCAGGGGGTCGTCGGATCCATCAACAGCTGCCAGGCGAAGTGGATCCGCCGGACGGGTATCCCGGGTTTTGGCGGTTGGTTCACCACGAAGGCTCTGTCCGGCGGCGGACCGCTCATCGACCTGCTCCATATGATCGACCTCGGGCTGTACTTCATGGGCTACCCCGAGCCGGCGCACATTCTCGCCCGCACCTATCGCGACCACATCGCCGACAAGTCGTTCAAGGGCCCGTGGGGCATCCCCGACGTGGCCAAGGGCGTCACCGACGTCGAGGCGGCCGCGCACGGCTTCGTCACGTTCAAGTCCGGCCAGTCGATGTCCTTCGCCGTGTCATGGGCCGAGATGAACCAGCGCGAGGAGGTCTCCGTGGTTTTTCAAGGTTCGAAGGCCGGTGGCATGGTGCGTCGCCTCTTCGGCATCGACGGTCTCGACAACACCGCGATCGACGCGTGCGAGCTCTACACCCAGGAGAACGGTCGTCCGGTGAACCGCAGTATCGTGGTGCCGGCCGACGAGACAATGGGCCGCGTGCGTTCCGCCGCGAACTTCATCCGCGTGCTCGAGGGCTCCGAGAAGCCCCTCAACACCCCGGACCAGGCGCTCGCGCTGATGCGCATCATCGACGGCGCCTACAAGTCCGCCGCCACCGGCAAGCCGGTCGCGCTCTGAGCGCGCCGGCGCATTTTCACCCGCAACGTCAACCCGCCTCGTTCCATGAAACTCAACCGCAAGCTCCGCATGGGCATGATCGGCGGCGGCCGCGGCGCCTTCATCGGCTCCGTGCACCGCATGGCCGCCCGTCTCGACGGCGAGATCGATCTCGTGGCCGGCTGTTTCTCGGCCGATCCCGAGAAGTCCCGCGCCTCCGGCGCCGACCTGTTCCTTGACCCGGCGCGGGTCTACGGCACCTACCAGGAGATGGTCGCCCGCGAGGCCGCGTTACCCGCCGACCAGCGCATCGATTTCGTGTCGATCGTCACCCGCAACAACACGCACGCGCCGATAGCGCGAGCGTTCATGGAAGCGGGGTTCCACGTCGTGTGCGACAAGCCGTTGTGCTTCTCCTTCAAGGAAGGCCTCCGGCTCCGCGAGGTCGTGCGCCGCACCGGCAAGGTCTTCGCGCTCACCCATAATTACACCGGTTACCCGATGGTGAAGGAGGCCCGCGATTGGGTGCGCAGCGGCAAGCTCGGCAAGCTCCTCAAGGTGGTCGTCGAGTACCCGCAGGGGTACGCCATCACCGCCCTCGAGGCCGGTACCATCAGCAAGATCGCCAACTGGCGCATGGATCCGTCGATCTCCGGCGTGTCCAACTGCATGGGCGACATCGGCACCCACGCGCATAACCTCGCCCGTTACATCACCGGGCTCGAGATCGAGGAGATCTGCGCGGAGCTCTCGACGTTCATCCCCGGGCGGTTGCTCGACGACGACGGCAACTGCCTCGTGCGTTTCTCGGGTGGCGTGAAGGGCATCCTCTTCGCCTCCCAGATCTCCAGCGGGGAGGAGAACAACCTCAACATCCGCGTCTTAGGCACCAAGGGCTCCCTGCAGTGGTTCCAGGAGAACCCCAACGAGCTCCTCTTCAAGAAGGCCGACGCCCCACAGCAGGTCCACCGCCGCGGCAACGGCTACCACAGCGACGCCGCCAAGGGCGCCATCCGCACGCCGTTCGCCCACCCGGAGGGTTTCATCGAGGCTTTCGCCAACATCTACCGCTCGGCCGCCGTCGCCATCGCGGACTCCATCGAGGGCCGCAAGGCACCGAAGGGCGGCTACGACTTCCCGACGATCGACGACGGCCTCGCCGGCATGGCCTTCATCGAGACCGCCGTGAAGAGCGGCAAGGCCGGCGCGCGCTGGATGAAATTCCCGAAGATCTGATTTCCGCCTGAACCATTTCGGCCGCGGGCCGGACGCCAGCGCGTCCCCCGCGGCTTTTTCGCGTCATCAGTCGAACCATTCGTCCGCCGGGTCGAAGGCGGGGATGGCGACATTCACAATCTTGAATTTCCCGAAGAGACGGTGGCGGCAGCCGGGCTTGATGAAGACGGAGGTCATCGGGCGCGCCGGCACCTTTTCGCCATCCAGCTCGATGAATCCCTGGCCCTCGAGGACGAGGTAGATCTCCGTCATCCGCTTGTGGTAGTGCACCTTCGCGTCGATCGAGATGTCTACCAGATGGATCGTCGCCAGCGGGTTGTCGGGCGTGGCGAACCCACGGCGCGACATCCCGCAAGGGCAGGGCACCGCCGGCACCTCGTCGAGCTGGGTG
>JAURJO010000204.1 GCA_030832235.1 Verrucomicrobiota bacterium | reverse complement strand
TCCGCGGCAGCGGGCAGGGTTTCACGACAAACGACTTCATGGTCCTCCCGGTCTTCAATCTCGAGGCAACCCGGAGGCTGGGAGAGAATCTCGAATTCGTGACCCGCTCCGATTTCCTACCCGGCCACCGTGGCAACGTCTTGTTGGACGGGTTGTTCGATGTCTACTTCGGTCTGCGTCGGAAGGCCGGCACGACCTCGCAGGTCGACGCCGGGATCAGGTTGTTCTTCGGCGGCTACGATCCGCGCAAGCCCGGGGACTTCGCCAACCGGATTTTCTTCAATTCGCTCGTGGTCAGGTATGTCTACTGAGTGGCCGGTCTCGCCGGCGGGAGTGAGTGCTGGGCGGGCCATCGGCGTTGCAGCCTGCCGGTCAATCCCGGCTTAAGGGTTGGTCTAACTAAGCGCCCGACCGACTAATCGTCAGCCCCTGCTCAAGATCAGCGCTGCGGGCTGCGACGGAACTGGGTGACGGCGGGCCCGTTGTCCGTCGGCCACTTCACGATTTATTGGTAGCGGACGGCGGGGATGGTCTGGGTGCCCGCTTTTCCGCGACTTTAATGCTGGAATAAGTTTAACGATGGTTTGCGGGCAAGAAGCGTCGCCCGTCGCCGGATGGTTTCGTTTTGCGTCCGGTGGCCGCTTGGGCGGAATGGAGCGTACCCCCTTTCCCTGAAGTTCCCATGCGTTTTGCATCCTTGTGTCTTATCGCCGGCCTCGCCGGTCTCGGGCAAGCGGCTGAGCCCGCGCGTCTCGCCTTGCCCCTGGCGGCCGCGAACTCGGCCCCGTCCGCCGCCGGCAAGTTTCCCGCTTTCGCCGATCCCGCGGTCAAGGCGTTCGTGGCCGAGGCGGACGCGGCGGCGCGCAAGGCGGCTCCGTTGACGCCCGAATTCTGGGCGTGGGTCGACGCTCACCCTGACGTGCGCGCGGGGCTGTTGTTCGCCCGTCACCCGATGCCGGCCCAGAGCGCCCAAAATCTCGATACGTTGCGCCGCGCACTGAGCCCCGCCTTGGCGGACAAGTACGCCCAGCTTCTCCTTGGTGTGGCGATCCGCGACGGCGCCCTGCGTCTCGAGGCCGAGACGCCGGCCCGGGATTATCCGCCGGCGGTCGCCAAGGTCGCCGCTTGGATGCGGACGAGCGGGACTTCCTACCTGCAGGTGATGGCCGGGCAGGAGGCGGCGCTGAAGGCCGCCGGGGTCAACGTGGCCGAGACCAAGGACCGCGCTTTCTGGGGGCAGGTGGCCCTCGCTTCCGGGACCTATCCGCCGCGGCTGGCGCCGTCGGACGTGCAGTTCCTCGTTTGGATGATCTCGAAACTGGAGACTCCCGCGCCCGCCGAGGCCAAGCAGCCGTGGCCGATCTTCCCGACCGCGCAGGCGCCGTGGCCGCTCCTTACCTGGTTCAAGGCCGCGGTGCCTGAGCGGGAGTGCGAGTGGATCTGGGAGCGTTACTGGGGGCGGATTCCCGGTCAGCCGGCCGGCATCATCGGGTACGGTCGCTACTCGTGGGACTACGATCGCGTCCCCGAGGTGAAATACAAGGCGAGCGCCTGGCACCCGGGCTCGCTGCCGCGCATCTGGGAGGACGGGGGCGTCTGCGGCCGGCTCTCCACCATGGCCGATACTTTCCGGCGCGCGCTCGGTCAGCCGGCCCGGGGGACCGGCCAGCCCGGGCACCGGGCCTTCGTCCACTATGGGCGCGACCCGAAGACGGGCCGCTGGACCTTCGGCGTCGGCCAGAGCATCGCCGGGCTCGAGGTGACCACGACCGGGCCCGACGTGCCGGCGTTGCACCCTTTCATCGAGAACCGCGCCGTCAACTGCGTCGCGCTCGTCCAAGCCATGAATCTCGGCCTCGAGCGTTTCCACCGCGGCCGGATCCTCGGCTGGTTCGCGCTCGGCCAGACGGACGCCGCCCGTCGCGAGCGTTACCTCCGGCAGGCGCTCGCGCTCAACCCGTATGAGCTCGGGCTGTGGAAGGCGTTGGGCGACGGCGTCGCCGACGGCCCCGCCGCCGCGCGCCTGCTCGCGGAGATGGACCAGGCCTTGCTCACGCCCAACGCCGCCCTCGAGGTCGCCAAGCGTCTCTCGGCGGACACCGATTTCTCCAGCCTCGGCGGCGGCCAGAGCGATGCGAAGGCGGACCGGGGCGCCACGGTGGCGAAACTCGCCGGTGACGCCCTGGCCGGTCAGGTCTTCGGGCGTCTGCTCGCCTCCGGCCGGGGCTTGGCCGAGGCGCGGACCGCCCTGCGCGCCGAGCTGGCCCGGCGCGAGGCGCTCAAGGTGCCCTACGACGCGGCCATCGCGGAAAACCTGCTCGGGCGTTACGACCTCCAGGTCGACGGCGTCGCCCGGGTGCTCGCGGCCGCGCATGAAGCGGTGCTCGCGGCCGACGGCGTCAAGCCGGCCAAGCCGCGGGCCGCGGCCGTCGACCGGGTGGTCGAACGTTTGCGCGTCCTCGGTGAGGCGGATGCCAAGCTCGTCTCCGATTGGGCCGCGGGGATCGTCAAGGAACTGGCGTCCGCCGGCCCGCGTTGGCTACCCGACAAAAAGGGTGTGCCGCAGGCCGAGCCGCTTTACGCCGAGGTGCACGCCCTTCGCCTGCGCGCGCTGCGCAAACTAGGCAAGGCGGGGAAGCCCGCCCTGGCCGAGGCGGTGCGCGAGTATGAGCTGAGCAAGCCGCCGATCCCGGCGCCGGCGCCCGCGGCCACCGGCAAGTAGTTCTTTGATGGGTCGCGGAGAAGCTCGGATCCCCGCCGACCCGGCCCCGCCTGGTCCTCGCGTGATTCGGGTCGACCCGGCCACGGCACGGCACAGATTCGCCCGCATGCCTGTGCCTCGATGGCCGATCACCATGCTCGCCTGCGCCACGGCCCTCGTGGGCGCGCCGGTGAAGTTGCGGGTCCTGGAGTTCAACGTGCTCTACGGTGGCG
>JAURJO010000203.1 GCA_030832235.1 Verrucomicrobiota bacterium | reverse complement strand
TTCGGGCTGTTCGCTGAGAAGATCATAAAGAAACTGGGGCAAAGTAAGGCATCTCATCCTCCGATGGTTGGAATCCTCAGCAACGGCACCAGCGGTGACATCAACAACGTCAATTTCGCGCTGCCCGGTCGCGTCAACCGTGCGCCCGGCGAGCAGATCCGCCTCGTGGCGCGCAGCGTGGCCGACGCGGCGATGTCGGCCTACGCGGCGATCAAGTGGCTGCCCGTGACGACGCTCGACACCGAGGAGGCCGAGCTGCGGCTCGGCGTACGCAAGGCCTCCCCCGCGGAGCTCGAGCAGGCGCGGCTCACGTTGGAAAAGACACCGCGCGACAAGGACGGCCAGTTCTCGGAGCGGAAGGCCATTTACGCGCGCGAGGCGGTGAAGCTCGCCGATTATCCCGACCAGGTGCCGGTCACGCTGCAGGTGCACCGGATCGGGGCGCTGAGCGTCGCGAGCATCCCATGCGAGGTCTTCGTAGAAATCGGGCTGCGCCTGAAGCGCACTTCTCCCTTCGAGCGGCATTTCACGGTGTCGCTGGCCAACGGCTACAACGGATACCTGCCGACTGCGAAGCACCACGCGGCCGGCGGCTACGAGACCTGGCGCGCCCGCAGCAGTTACCTCGAAGTGGCCGCCGCGGAGAAGATCACCACGCGTCTCGAGGAGATGCTTTCTGCCCTGAAGGCGCGCGCGGGAAAGTGATCCCGATGTGATTTGGGCGTGTTCTCGTGGAGTTTGTTCGGCGCATTTGCCGCGCTCGCGCGGGCTGACCCCGCTCCGACGCCGCCCGCCGAGGTGATCCTTATGCTGCCGGAGTTCTCGGTGTCCGCTCCGATGGGAAACTCCTGTGCGGACGCTGGCTTGATGTCCGGCACGCACCCCAAGGACGGGGCCGCGCCGGCGCTTTGGGCGTTGCCTCGCGTCGCGCGCGCAGGCTCGCTGCCCCGCGTCTTCCCCGGATGTCCCTGCTTCCCCTGTTTGATCTCTCGTTGCGTGGACGCGCGGCCGTTCCCGGCCTCGAGTTCGCGCGTCCCGACGGCTCCCTCGCCACATTCACCTTCGGTGAACTCGACGCCCGCAGCGACCGGCTCGTCCGGCTCCTGCTCACCCGCGGCCTGAAGACCGGCGACCGGGTCGCGTTTTTCCTCCAAAACCGGGTTGAGGTCATCGACCTCTGGCTCGCGGGCGCGAAACTCGGCCTGATCGTCGTGCCGGTGAACGTGCTCTACCGGGAGCGTGAGCTGCGTCATATCCTGACGGACTCCGCGCCGACCGCGGTCGTGACGTCGCGCGATCTCGCGGCCTTCATTCCGGCTGGAGTGCCGGTCTGGGATGTCGATGCGCTCTCCGCCGATGCGGCGGGCCAGCCCGCCGGGCGAGTGGCGGTGCCGGCCGACGCCGACACGCCGATGTCGCTCATCTACACCTCGGGCACCACCGGCGCCTCGAAGGGTGCGGTCCTTACCCAAGGTAACTTCGCCACCAACGCGCTCGCGCTCGTGACCGGCTGGGGCATCACCGCGTCGGACCGGTTTCTTTGCGCGCTGCCGTTGTTTCATGTGCACGGGCTGGGCAACGGCATTCATTGCTGGCTGCTGAGCGGCTGCGTGATGCGTCTGCACGAGCGCTTCGAGCACGCGAAGGCCGCCGCGTGGTTCGAGGACTTCCGGCCCACGCTCTTCTTCGGCGTCCCGGCGATGTACGTGCGGCTGCTGGAGCTGCCTCCGGAACAGGCGCGTGTGATCGGCTCTCGGTTGCGGCTCGCGGTGTCGGGTTCCGCGCCGTTGCCCGCCGAGGTGCACGAGAAGTTCCGCCAGCTGTATGGCTCTGTCATTCTCGAGCGCTATGGCATGACCGAGACGCTCATGAACGTCGGCAACCCCTACGAGGGCGAGCGCCGGCCGGGCACGGTCGGTCTGCCGCTGCCTCACGTGGCGGTGAGTATTCGGGACGAGGCCGGTACTCCGGTGGCCGACGGCGTGACGGGTGAGGTCTGGGTCAAGGGACCGAATGTCTGCGCCGGCTATTGGCGGCGACCCGAGGCGACCGCGGCCGCGTGGCGCGACGGCTGGTTCCGCACCGGCGACGTGGGCGTGCGGGCGGCCGACGGCTACATCACGCTGCAGGGCCGGCGGAGCGACCTGATCATCTCGGGCGGTTTCAACATCTACCCGCGCGAGATCGAGGAATTGATCCTCGAGCAGCCGGGCGTGCGCGAGGCGGTCGTGGTCGGCGTGCCGGATCCGGTGCGCGGGGAGCTCCCGGTGGCGTACGTGGTGGTGGATCCCGCGGCCTTCGACGAGGCGGCGGTCGGCGCGCTGCTGCGCACTCAGCTGGCTTCGTTCAAGTTGCCGCGCGCCTTTGTGCGGGTCGAAGCCCTGCCGCGCACCGCATTGGGTAAGGTCCAGAAGCACCTGCTGCCGAAGTGGCGGGAGTGAGGCCATGAGTCCCGCCACGCTCTCCCTGCTCGCGCTCCTGGCGGTCATCGTTCTCAGCCTCACCTCGCGCATCAACGTCGGCATCCTCGCCGTCGCTCTCGCGTTTCCGGTGGCGATCTTCGCGGCGGGATGGAAGGCCGACGCCCTGCTCGCGCTGTTTCCCTCGGGCCTGTTCCTCACGCTCGCCGGGGTCACGCTGCTCTTCGGTGTAGCCCAGGCCAACGGCACGCTTGGGTTCGTCGCGCGGAGGGGCGTGCGGCTCTGCGGCGGCGCTCCTGCCGTGCTGCCGCTGTTCTTTTTCCTGCTCGCGGGGGCTATCTCCTCGGTCGGCCCGGGAGCGATCGCCGCCACCGCGCTCGTCGCGCCGCTCGCGATGTCGGCCGGCGCCACCGCGGGGGTGTCGCCGCTGCTGATGGCGCTGATGGTCGCCAACGGCGGTAACGCCGGCAACCTGTCCCCGTTCAGCGCGGTCGGCGTGATCGTGCAGGCCGGCATGGCGAAGGCGGGGCTCGCCGGCCACGACTGGACCGTCTTCACCGCCAACTTCGCCGCCCACGCGCTCGTCGCGGCCGCGGCCTACCTGCTTTTCGGCGGACTGTCCCTCTGGCGGAAGGGAAGGGCGCCCGAGGTGGCGGGAACCACGGGCGAGTCCGCGCCTTCTCTCGACCGTCGCCAACTCGTCACGCTCGTGGTGCTGGGGCTTTGGGTGGCGGGGGTGGTTTTCTTCCGGTTGAACCCGGGACTTTCGGCGTTCGCCGCCACGGCCTTGCTCATCCTCGCGCGCTGCGGCGAGGACGAGGCGGCCCTTCGTGGGGTGCCGTGGGCCGTGCTGTTGATGGTGTCGGGCGTCAGCGTGCTGGTCGGCGTGCTCGAGAAGACGGGCGGCATGGACCTGATGACTGGGCTGCTCGCGCGCATCGCGACTCCGGGCACCGCCAACGGCGCCATGGCGTTCGTCACCGGGCTGATCTCCACCTACAGCTCGACCTCCGGCGTCGTGTATCCCGCGTTCCTGCCGACCGTGCCGGGCTTTGTGGAGAAACTCGGTGGTGGCGACGCGTTGCAGGTCGCGCTGAGCATCAATGTGGGCGCCGCCATCGTCGACGTCTCGCCGCTCTCCACCATCGGCGCGCTCTGCATCGCGGGGGTGCCCGAAGGCGCCGGGTCCGCGCGTCTCTTCCGCCAGATGCTCGCTTGGGGCTTCGCGATGGTCCCCGTCGGCGCCCTGTTCTGCCAGTTCTGCCTTCGTCTTTTCGTCCCATGAAAACCTTCCGCCTCCTCGCCATCCTGCTCCTGCTGGCGCCGTTCCTGTCGCGCGCGGCCGACGACGCCGCCAAGCGTTGGGAGCAATACGAGGCGTCGTTCAAAACCTTCGCCGAGCAGGACGCCGCGAAACCCTTCCCCAAGGGTGGCATCCTGTTCGTCGGCAGCAGTATCTTCCGCCAGTGGACGACCGTCGCCGACCAGATGGCGCCCCTGCCGGTGTTGAACCGCGCGTTCGGCGGCTCGCGCACCGGCGACCAGCTTGCGCGGTTCGACCAACTCGTGCCGCGTTACGCACCGCGGATCGTCGTTTACTACTGCGGTAGCAACGACCTCAACGCGAAGGACGCCGACGCGCCGCCGGCGATCTTCGCGCGTTTCAAGGAATTCTCCGACCGCGTCCGCCGCTGGTCCCCGGCCACGCGCGTCGTCTACGTCACGTCCACCCGTTCGCCCGACCGCGTGCGGAAGTGGGAGCAGGTCGACCACTACAATGCGCTCGTGCGCGCCCATTGCGCGGCGACTCCGCACCATCACTTCATCGACATCAACCCGGCCCTGGTCGACGAGAACGGACATCCGCGCCTCGAGCTGTACCAGAAAGACAAGCTGCACTTCCACCCGCCCGCCTATGAGGCGTTCACCGCCATCATCCGGCCCGTGCTCGAGCGCCTCTGGGCCGAGGTTAACGCGGTGAAGTGAGGAGACGCTTCGGCCCATTCGCGCCATGCCCGCCGTCCTTCGCCTGCTCGCCGGACTGACCGTCGTCGGTGCTTTGCCGGCTGCACCCGCGGCCTCCGAGTGGAAGGATGCCAAGGGAGCCACGTTCCGCGGCGATCCAGTGGAAACGGCGGGTCCGCTTGCGTTGTTCCGCACCGGAGGGTTTTCCAGTCGCTTCGTGCCGCTGCGGGCGCTTCCTCCGGCCGACTGCGTGCGTTTCTTCGAGGCCGTGCGCGGCCGGGCCCCGCGCGCGGATCGCTGGAGCGCCGCGCGCGGCGAAGCCACGGCCGAGTTGGCGGGCCGGGTTCGCGCCGGCGGAGCAAAGACGGTGGATTTCGACGCCGTTCCGGAGCCGGAGATGATCGTCGGCATCTTCGCGGGCCGTCGGGAGGGCGGATTCTCCCGCCTGCTCGACAACCTCGGGCCCTTCCTCCGACGCGTGCAGCGCGTCTATCCCGGCCGCGTCGTGAGCGTGTTGTTCCCGTCGAGGCAGTCCGGCTTTTCCGGCGGGGGCAACCCCTCGGCTCCTTGGCTCCATCTGGACCCTTCCAAAGCGGGTGGCGTGCGACTCCTTAGCCGGTTCACCCAAGCCGAAGGTCTCGTGCTGGTGCTCCTCACGCGCGAGGGCGTGCCGTTGTTCGGCCAGGCGGTCGACGACATCCCCGACCTGATGAAGTTCGTCGATGGGGCCGGCGACATCCTCTGGGAGCTGAATCCCGCTAACCCGCGCGCTGCGCGCGACCGAGCGCACTACCTCGGAGCTGTCCGCCCCGTCGAGTTCGCGGAGGGAACTACCGGTCCTTTGCTGGTGGTCGACCCGCTGCGTCTCGACGCCCTGCAGGTCCGCGGCGTGACGAGCGTCTCCGCGCGGCTGGAGGTCTCCGCCGAGGGGCGGGTCGGGGCCGTCGAGCTCGCACCCGATCCGGGTACACCCGAGGCGCTTCGCCCCGCCCTCACCGAGGCCTTGCGGCGCGGGGCGTATTTCCTGCCGGCCATCGAACGCGGTCGCGCCGTGGCGGGCGCGCATGACTACCGCCTCACGGTGCCGCCGCGTGACGAGCAGCTGGCGGCGGACGCCGCGTGGGTCAAAGGGGAGGCCCGCACCGAAGTGCCGATTTCCTCGTGGCTCGTGTTGAAGGCGATCCGGGTGCCCGAGCAGGTTTTCTCCACGATCGCGGGGGTCGATGCCGACGGCACCGTGATGCTCAGCGCGGTAAGCGCCGGGGCCGCGGGGAAGATTTCCACGGCGTCCCAGATGAACGCGTTCAACAGTGACTGGTTCGGCCCGGAGGGCGCCGGCGGGGTGCGTCCGCAGGAGGGCCAGCCCCAGGAGGTCGATGGCGAGAAACTTGTCTGGAAACGAGTGAAGCCGGAGCACGGGCTGGTCGATTTCCTCGGCCGCGCGCGTAACCTCGATTACTGCGTCGGCTATGCCTGGACCGAGGTTGAAGTGCCCGCGGACACCGACGCGTGGCTCGGCATCGGCAGCGACGATGGACTGAAGGTTTGGGTCAACGGCGCCTTGGTGAACGATCGGTGGATCCGCCGCACCAGCCGGCTGGATGACGATGTCGTTCCTTTCCGCCTGAAGGCCGGACGCAACCAGATCCTCGTGAAGATCCAGAACGCGATGGGGCTTTGGAGCTTCACCTGCCGGCTGCGGGTGCGGGCCGGGCAGTGACTGGCAGGGACCGCGGCCAGTCAGCGACCCCGCGCGAAAAAATCCTCCGGCACGTGCAGCGACCACACCTCGCCGGAAAGGGGGCGGGCGTGACCGCCGGCCACCCAAAGGCGGTCTTCGAAGACGTAGGCCGATTGCTCATGCCGGCCCTTCCAGATGACGCCGGCCGTCAATCGCTCCCACTCGCGGCCGTCCTCGGAGGTCCAGACATCGGAATAGTCGATCGACGGGTCCTTCGACCAGCCGCCGAGCACCCAGAGGCGGTCGCGGTAGGCCACCGCGGAGAACCAGAGGCGCGGGGCCCACGCCGCCGCTCCCGTCTCACGGCGCCAGTTCACGCCGTCGACGGAAGACCAGACGTCGTTGCGCGCGTGGTATGTGGGAACGTAGTTGCCACCTCCGAGCACATAGATGCGGTCGCCGAGCACTACCGCCTGATGATAAGCGCGCGGGCTCCAGCCCGCCTGCGCGGTCTCGAGCCTCCAGGCGCGTCCGTCTGCCGAGGACCACACGTCGTTGCGCAGGTCAGCGTCGGTCCCGAAGTAGTAGTTCTCCGTGCCGCCGAGGATCCACATACGGCCCTTGAAAACCACCGCGCCGGCGGCGAGTCGCGGCGACCACGCCGCCGCCGCGGTCTCCTGTTTCCACATGCGTCCATCGGTCGAGGACCACACGGAGTTACCCGCGGAGTGCCCTGACAGACGGCCGTTGTACCAGCCGCCCATCAGCCACATCCGTCCGGAGAAGGAGAGCGTCATTGGCAGGTCGCTATGAATCCAGGGCGCCTCGCGCGTCTCCAATCGCCAGGCGCGTCCGTCGGCCGACGACCACACATCGCGCGGCGGCGCCTCCTGAGAGGTGAACCAGCCGCCGAGCAGCCACATCCGGCCCGCGTGGACCAGTTCGCCCGCGGAGTCGCGTGGACGCCACGCGGCTGCTGGCGTCTCCTGTCTCCAGTCGGGTCCGTCCCGTTCGGCCGCCGCGACAGGAAACGCCACCGTGAGCAGAAGGACGATCCCGCGGGCGAGGGTAAGGAAGCCGCGCATGGGAGGAGGCGATGGCTCGTGGAGACAGGCGTCAACTCGGCGGTGGCCGAACGGCTTTTTCGCTGGCGGCTCGGTCGTGCCACGGGTTGCCTCGCGGACCCGTCGGATGAAAACAAAGATCCTTGCCGTCATACTCTCCACCGCGGCTTCGGCCGCGTCTGCCGCCGAGACCTTCATCCTGCTGGCCAACGCCGGCTTCGAGGAAGGTCTGGCCGGTTGGAACGCGAGCGGCGACAACGCCATGAGCGCGGTTGTTCCTGAGGCCGCGAAGTCCGGCAAGCTCGGCCTACGCGTGACCGACACCAGCGACACGCTCGGATCAAGCGTCGCCTCAAAGCGTTTCCCCGCCGTAGCCGGTCGCGCGTACGAGGTGCGGTTTCAGGCGCGGGCGGTGAAAGGCGAGGGGATCGCGGTTTACCTGCGTTTCTACAACGCGAAGGGCGAGTTCCTCACGCGGCCGGAGCTGAAGAACCAGATCAACGTCCCCGTGCGCCGTGGTGACACGGAGTGGAAGGCCTTTTCCAAGGAGGGTGTCGCGCCCGCCGGTTCTGTGCACGTCGAGGTCTGGATCCACTCGTTCACGAAGAACGTCGTCACGGCTGATTTCGACGACCTCGTGCTCGTCGAGAAGGGCTCCTGATTACTTTACCAATTTTTCCTTCATGAAATCCCCGCTCAAAACCGCCTTTGTCACCGCGTTGCTGCTCGCTGTCGCCCCGCTCTTCGCGGCGCCGGCCTCGCACCCCGACACCTCGAGTTGGAAATCCCTGTTCGCGGCCGATCTCGCCGACGCCGACCTGAAGGCCGGCAGTTGGGTCTGGGAAAACGGTACGTTGGTGGCGCGCACCCACGACACGATCTGGACGAAGCGGCCCTACGCGAACTTCGTGCTCGATCTCGAATTCAAGGTGGCGAAGGAGTCCAACAGCGGTGTGTTCCTGCGTTCGGGCAACACCAAGCAGGTCCTCTCGGCACTGGAGATCCAGGTGCATGAAAGCGCCGACGGTGCGCACTACGGCGAGGTTGGCTCAATCTACAACGCGAAGGCGCCGGCGAAGAAGATGGCGAAACCCACCGGGGAGTGGAACCGCTTCACCATCACGTGCGATGGCAGCCGCGTTTCCCTGGTCTTCAACGGCGAGGATGTCTACAACGTCGATCTCAACGATTGGAAGGAGCCGAAGAAAAACCCCGACGGCACCGCCAACAAATTCCCGGTCGCACTGAAGGATTTCAGCCGCAACGGCCCGATCGGCCTGCAGGGTCTGCACGGGAAGGCCCAGGCGCCCGTCTGGTACCGCAACCTCCGTATCCGCGAGTTGAAGTGACCGCGGCGGCGGCGCGGCTTTTCAGTTTTCCAGGCGTTTGCGGGCGCCCCAGGAACAAGCGGCGTGGTGCGCCGCCTGTCCCTGCCGAGAGACGCCGCAGCCTGCCTAGCGCTTCGGCTTGGATGGGATGCGAAGCACTTCGTCCGGTTGCTCCCCCGAGCCTCCTTCGATCGGCGCTTGCACACGGAGCGGCGCATCGACGAAGGAGAACTCGTTGCGGGGTGTGATGGCCTTCGTCTGGCCGTCCATCTCGAAAACCGTCCAAAGGTTGCCCGCCCTGCCGGCCGGCACCGCGAATCTGGCGATCTCGGCGGTGCCCTGGTAAACGATCACTTGTGCGCCCGAGTAACTCAGAGCCGTGCTGTCTAGGCTGCGTGAGTTTGTGTAGTCGTGCACGGAGTAGCGGTAGACGCCGGCGCGGGTCTGGTAGATCGAGATCGTTTCGGGCCCGAACGAGTCCTCGTCGTCCAGATCAAGCTTTGCCGTGTTAGCTGTTTCGCTCCGTGCGTCGAAGAACACATGGAACCGAGCGCCCGCGATCGTGGCATGGGGTCCGGTGAGGTGGGCGTCGAGATCGGCCGGCGTGCTTCCCCAAGTGAGAACGATGCGGAGTTCGTTGGCTCCCAGCGTCGGGGAAAGCGTGAAGTTTTGCCCGCCGGACGCCTGTCCTCCGACGGCGTAGGAGGTGAAGTACGATGTCACAAATCCCGACGCGATAATTTCGGCCGTGTAGGTTCCGGATGGTAGCGGTATCGTGAAAGCGCCGCTGGCATCCGTCGTGACTGAACCGACCACGGTTCCCGCACGAACGTCGATTCCTGACCGGAAACGTACGGTGGCGCCGCCGAGACCTCCACCCGTGATAGCGTTGGTTACTCTACCGCTCACGGTTCCCGTGCCGGCGACGTTTGGAGCCGCGCGCAGCACCGGTGCCTGAAGGGTCGTGCCGCTGACCACGGTGACCGAAACAGAAACGGAGACATAACCAGTAGTCCCTGGAAACACCACTGTCACTGCTCCCACGGGAACCACGGCGGAATAGATCCCAAATGCTCCCGTAGTCGCTGACCCGATCTCTGTGCCGGCACTGTTACGGAAGGAAATCTTCGTGCCCACGATCCCTACGCCGTCGCGAGCGTCGACGAGTCGACCCTCGATGCGGCCTCCGGCCGCCGGCGGGGCGCTGATCTCATAGGCTTCGAAGAGGGCGACTCCGGTTCCTCCAGCCACCCCTGATACATGTACGGTGTACGCTCCGCTCGTGAGTGTTGCGATGACAACAGCATCCTTGGAGTTGGCCGGAAGCGGGAACGCGCCGGCGCTGGAGGCCACCTGGGCTATGGTGGCGGCGGCATAGGAGGGATTGTCCGACCAGTTGTCGTTAGAGATCACGACCTGCTGTCCGGAATACAGGGTAAGCACCGGATCAGCGAGTACACCTGATACGCCGAGTGAGCTGAGGGTCGGGCCCACGGCGCGGAACATGTAGGTCTTAGGTGTCGCGCCGATTACGAATCCCGTGACCAACGTGTCGTCGCCCGTTCCGGTTTTGACGCGAACGGAGGTGTTGACGAGCTGAGCGGCGGCGGGGGCCGCGAGGCAGAGGGCGGAGACCGCCATCCGCAGAACCATACGAATCTTCTGGCTAAGTTTCATTTTGGGGGAGGACTTTGAGCCGCAGGGGTTACGGCTCCCATTCCGCTAAAAACCTGGGGTTATTTTGGGAATACTTTTCTACGCCATGTTTTTCATCTTCCAGCCGGTGGTTGGAGGATTTCCGGAGGTGGGACTCGCCAAAAATAAGTCACGGCTTTACCACGTTCGTCCGAAGCAGCCGCTTTCGGACTCTTTCCATGCCACGCATCGTCTCCTTCCACTACACCCTGCGCGACCCGGGCGGGCGCGTCCTCGACTCCTCCGCCGGCGGCGAGCCGGTGACTTATCTCGAGGGTGCCGGCCAAATCATTGACGGGCTCGACGCGCGTTTGCGCGCGGCGATCGCCGGGCAGAAGTCCCGCGTGGACGTGCCGGCGCGCGAGGCTTACGGCGAACGCGATCCCGCGCAGATGCAGCGGGTGAAACGCGAGATGCTGCCGGTGGAGGGCGAGATCAATATCGGTGACCAGTTCCAGACCGGTCCGCATCGCTCCGATCCGGTGGTGACGGTGGCCGCGATCGAGGGCGACGAGGTGGTGCTCGACGCCAATCATCCACTCGCGGGCGTCGACCTCACGTTCGACGTCGAAGTGACGCAGGCGCGCGAGGCCACGGCCGAGGAGCTCAGCCACGGCCACGCGCACGGCGAGGGTGGCTGCGGGTCGGGTTGCGGTTGCTCCGGTTGATCCGGGCGCCCGCGGCTCAGCGGCGCGGGGGCTTGTCCGGCGAGGCGGCCTCGAAAAACTCCTGCGCGCGCGCGAGCCAGTGCGCGTAGCGGCTGTAGTCGCCGGCCCAGGAATTGGGCACGCAGACGCGCTTGAGCACACCCTTCTCCGTTTTGCCGGCAGGGCCGGCGTCGGTGGCGAACTCGGCGGTGAAACGCGGGTCGTGCGTATGCACGACGAAATGACGGCCACCCCCGCGCGTTTCGCGGTCGATCCGGACAAAGTGCGGGTAGGTCATCGAAAGTTCCTCAATAGCCGGCGTCGGCCAGCTGGCGGCGCACTTCGCGCAGCGCGGGGGCGAGTTGGTTGGGCAGGTCGGTCCAGATCGGCTCGAGTGCGAGCCGGTCGTTGTACCCGGCCCGCCGCAGGGCGCGCAGGAAGGGCCGGAAATTCTCGCCGTTCACACCCGGCGCGGCGCGGTCCTTGTTCTCCGCGAGGTGCGCGTGGCGGATGAGCGGCCCCACTTTCACGATGTCGTCGGGCGACTCGCCGTTGCGCAGCATATGGAAGAGGTCGACGAGCAGCTTTACGCCATTGGTGTTGGCCCGGCGCACGGCCTCCGCGCCCTCGAGCACGGTGTTCACGAGGTTGCATTCCCCGCGGTTAAGGGGCTCGACCACGAGCGTTACCCCGGCCTCCTCCGCGAGCGGGCCGAATTGCTTCAGCAGGTCGACGTACTGCTCGAAGCCTTTCGCGATGGGAAAGCCGTCGGGCACCATTCGTGCGCCCGCGCTACCGAACACGATGATCGTCATGCCGATCTCGCGGCAGCGGCGGAAAACCGTCTGCGCGTACCGGTCTAGCCGCGCGTAATCGATGTCGGGCCCGCTGCACTTCAGCGCCGCCGGCAGCAGCACGTTGGCCGCGGGCATCGGGAAGCCGCACGCCTTCAGCGCGGCCGCGCGCGGCGCAAAATCGGCATCCGGCGCCTCGGGCGTAAGGAAGTTCACGACGTGGCCCTCGATGAAGTCGCATTCGGGCCGGTACGGGAGCGTCGTGAGCGTGGCGGGGTCGGTGCAGAAGCCGATTTGCATCGAGGCTGTTCCACACGATGCGGCGCGCCGACGCACGGCGAAAACGCCGCCGCCTCCTCCGTTACGGGTTTGAGGTTTCGCGCGCGCGGGGTATCGCTGCGCGGATGATTCCCGTCACCGTCCTCACCGGCTTCCTCGGCGCCGGCAAGACCACCCTCCTCAACCGTATCCTCACGGAGCATCACGGCAAGAAGCTCGCCGTGATCGAGAACGAGTTCGGCGAGGTCGGCGTCGACCACCAGCTGGTCGTGCGGAGCGAGGAGGAGTTGTTCGAGATGAACAACGGGTGCATCTGCTGCAGCGTCCGCGGCGACCTGATCCGCATCCTCGGGCGGCTGCTCAAACGCAAGGACCGGCTCGACGGGGTGCTCATCGAGACCACCGGCCTCGCCAACCCCGCGCCCGTCGCCCAGACTTTTTTCACCGACGATGAGATGAAGCGGGCATTCAAGCTCGACGCGATCGTGACGGTCGTCGACGCCCGCCACGTCGCGCGCCACCTCGACCAGGACGACGAGTCCGTGAAGCAGGTGGGCTTCGCCGACGTGATCCTGCTCAACAAGACCGACCTCGTCTCGCCCGCGGAGCTCGACGCCCTCGAGGCGCGGATCCGCCGCATGAACGCCGTCGCGCGCATCCATCGCACCAACCGCTGCGACCTGCCGCTCGATCGCGTCCTCGACGTCGGCGGCTTCAACCTCAATCGCG
>JAURJO010000202.1 GCA_030832235.1 Verrucomicrobiota bacterium | reverse complement strand
CTCGCGGTTGCGGATGATGTCGAGGAGGCGGGCCGAGAAGAAGCCGCTGCCGAACGCCGCGGTGCCCATGCTGCAGGCGAGATGTTCGGAATCGCGGTGCTGGAGGCCCGAGGGCTGACCGATCACCACGGAGACACTGGTTTTTCCCGGCATCGAGACCTTCTCGGTCTTGCCCGAGCCCAGGGCCGGGGCGCGGGGCGCCGGAGCGTAAGCCTTACCACCGGTCCATCCGCGGAATGCTCCCGCCACGGCTTCCCCGAGGGCGGCCTCCTGCACGTCCCCGACCACGACGATCCGCAGCGACGAAGGTCCGTAGCAGGAAGCATGGAACGCCTTCAGGTCCTCCAAGGTGGCCGACTCGATGTCCGCCAGGTAGCGGTCGCCTTGGGGCGGACGATTCGGGTGGTTTTCAGGAAATACCGCGCGGTTGAACGCGGAATCGGCGCGGAAATCCGTGTCTTCCAGGCTCCGCCGGAAGCGCCCCGCGAGCTGCTTCTTCACCTTCGCGAATTCCTCCGGATCAAAGCGCGGGCCGCGCAGTTGTTCCCCCAGCAGACTCACCACTTTCGAAACATCCTTGCTCAGGCACTTCGCGCTGAAGTTCAGCGTGTGCGACGTGGTGCTGAAGCTGAGCGTCGCCCCGGTCTGCTCCAGTAATTCGGCGACGGCGAACTTGTCCCGCTGCCGCGTGCCCTTGTCGAGCATGCTGGCCATCAGATCCGCGATCGCGGAGTTGGCGGAGGGATTGAAAGCGTCTCCCGCGCCGAGCGAACCGCGGATCGTGACGACGTCCTTGATCCCCGTCTTCAGCGTCGTGACATCGATGCCCTCGATCGCGCGGCGCTTCACTTGGCTGGCAACTGAAGTGACCGGCGTTTGGCCGCCACCGGCGGCGGATTCGCGTGCCGTCGGCGCAGAGTGGCCCGGCCGCACGTCCGTTGATTCCGGATCCCGGTAAAAACGCGGGGCCCGGTTGAGTGAACGCGCCCAGCCTGAGGTTCCTTCGTCTCGCGAGCTCAGGCCGACGCCTTTCGCCGCCCCTTCGGCGACCGGGACGAACCAACCTGTCGTGCTCTGGTCCTCGACGAAATACGCCTTCGTGACGCGCTGGACGTCGGCGGGCTTCACCGCGGCGATTTTCTCCAGCAGGGATGAGTAAAGGGTCCAATCGCCGACGGCTATCGCCTCGTTGAGCTGGCCGGCGATGGCGAAGGAGCCGTCCCGGCCGAACGCGATTCCGGCGAGCAGCTTGTTGATCCCGGTCGAGACCTCGGCGTCGGTTACGCCGTCGGATTTGATCCGCTCGAACTCCGCGAGCACGACCTTCTCCGCCTGTTCATGCGTCACGCCCGGGGCGAGCATCACCGTGGTGTTGAAGAGCGCAGGGTCGCGGAAGAAGCCCTTCGACGCTTCGGCGCCGATC
Source organism: Verrucomicrobiota bacterium (assembly GCA_030832235.1). Lineage (GTDB taxonomy): Bacteria > Verrucomicrobiota > Verrucomicrobiia > Opitutales > Opitutaceae > ER46. The sequence continues at coordinate 12,075 of JAURJO010000202.1, read as the reverse complement.
GCGAGGTTCTTGTCGATCAGCGCGCGGTACAGGCGGCTGGTCTTGCCGGTGCTGAGGATGGTGGAGAGCACTTCGAGCGGGGCGTGGTCGGCGTGCGTCGCCGAGGGAGTCTTGTGGGCTATCTGCACGACGCCGACCTCGCCGGGGCGCTTCACCACCACGCGGCGGGGGCCCGTCTGCGGCGGCTCCTCGGTGTAAACCTCCGGAATCGCCTTCGGGGAACGCGGGATCGCGCCGAAATACTTCCGGATGAGCTGCAGCGCCTGTGGCGACTGGAAGTCGCCGATGACCGTCACCGTGGCGTTGTTGGGCCAGTAGAACGTGTCGTAGAATTCGCGCAGCTTCTCGATCGGCACGCGCTCGATGTCGCTCCGCCAGCCGATCGTCGAATGGTGGTAGGGGTGGGCGATGATCGCCGCGGCGTTGACCTCCTTGTCGAGGGCGGAGGCGGGGTCGTTTTCTCCGCGTTCGAACTCGTTGCGGACCACCGTCATCTCCGGCTTCCGGTCCTCCTCGCGCAGGAGCAGGTTGCGCATGCGGTCGGCCTCGAGCTGGACCGCGAGCTCCAGGTGATCGCTCGGGAGGTTCTCGTAATAGTTGGTGCGGTCGAGCCAGGTGGTGGCGTTGTTGATGCCGCCGATGCGGTCCATCATCGTGTCGAAGCCCTTGCCGATCCCGGGGTGGAAATTCTTCGAGCCCTTGAACATCAGGTGTTCGAGGAGGTGGGTCGCGCCGGTGGTGCCGGTGACCTCGTTCCGTGACCCCACGCGGTAGGTGACCATGAACGTGAGCACGGGAGCCGAGCGGTCCTCGAGGAGCAGGATGTTCAGGTCGTTCACCGGCAGCCGGTACTCGGCGATGCCGGCGACGGTGCGGACGTGCTCCACGCCCTCCACGGCGGGAGCGGCGGTGAGGAGCGACCGGGCGAGGACGATTCCGGCGAGAAGGCACAGAAGATGCGGTTTCATGGGTGAAGCGGGGACGAAGCGCGGACATTGCGCCTTCAGGTAGGTGTCGCAAGAGCGCTCGAAGTTCCCGCGGCGGAGCCGCCACCGAGGAGAGTTGGGTTGGGGCACAGAGGCCACAGAGGACAAACCCGAGTTCACGGAGTCCGGTCCACAGCCCCGAGTCTCAGGTCGTGATGCACTCCCGACTCGCTCCGCGGGTGAGTAACCACGGATGGACACAGATGGACACGGATAAATGCGGCTCGCCTGTAGCCGGGGTCCGGTGACCCCGGTGCATGCAGGAACCGGCGACGACCGAGGGCATTTCAGAAGATCCGGACTTTAACCGCGGATTTCGAAGATGGCGCGGATAACGACCCAAGGGCGTTCGGCGCACCCGAATGACCCCGGCAAACGAGCGGAGTGGAACAGGAAGACCGTGAAGGCCGGTGATGCGGGGAATCGCTTGGCGTGGGCGCGGCGGGTCCGGCAGGATCCTTCTCATGTCGCTGCAGATCGTCGGACAACGTTATATGAGTGAACGTGAGCCGGAGCTTGGGCTCGGCGTGGTGGCCGCGGTCGATGCGGTGGCGAAACGCGTTTCCATTTCCTTTCCGGCCACGGGCGAAAAGCGGCTCTACGCCCTCGGCGCCTCGGTGCTCAAGCGGGTGCGCTTCCGCGAGGGCGAGACCGTTGCCGGCCGCGAAGGCGCGGGCTTCGTCATCGAGAAAGTCGAGGAGCGGGACGGCATTCTCACCTACATCGGGTCGGGCCGGCATCTGCGCGAGGACGCGATCTCCGACGTCACAAGTGTGGACCTGCCCGATAAGCGGTTGCTCGCGGCGCAAACCGATCCGGGCGAGGTCTTCGACCTGCGGCTGCGCTCCTGGCAGGCGCAGGAGCGTTTCCGGCGTTCGCCGGTGCGCGGCTTCCTCGGCGGGCGCATCGACCTGATCCCGCACCAGTTCTTCATCCTGCAGCAGATCGCGGAAAGACGTCTGCCCCGCGTGCTCCTCGCCGACGAGGTGGGCCTGGGCAAGACGATCGAGGCCTGCCTGATCATCCAGCGTCTACTGGCGGTGGGGCAGGCGAGGCGGGTGCTGGTGCTCGTGCCGGAGTCGCTGACGCACCAGTGGTTCGTGGAGCTCCTGCGGCGCTTCAATCTCTGGTTCGGGATCTACGACGAGGAGCGCTGCCTCGCGAGCGAGCAAAGCGATCCCGGCACCAATCCGTTTCTCTCCGCGCAGCTGGTGCTCGCGACGGTCGGCCACCTCGGCGGGAACGCGGCCCGCCGCGAGCAGGCGGTCGCGGCGGGTTGGGACCTGGTCGTGGTCGACGAGGCGCATCACCTCGGCTGGGCGCCGGAGCAGGCCAGCCCGGAGTATCTGCTGGTCGAGGAACTGGCGCGACGCACGCCCGGCCTGCTGTTGCTCACCGCTACTCCGACGCAGCTTGGTTTGCCGGGGCACTTCGCCCGGTTGCGGCTGCTGGATCCCGATCGCTACGCCGACTACGCGCGTTTCCTCGAGGAGGCCGAGGGCTACGGCGCGGTCGCCGAGGTCGCGGGCAAGATCATCGAGGGGAAGCGCCTCACGGCGAAGGACCAGAAGGCGCTCCAGCGCATCTTCACCCGCGATGCCGAGGGGCTCGCGCGGCATCTCGGTGACCTCGACAACGGGCGCCCCGGGGCCCGCGAGGCGCTGTTGCGCGCGCTGCTCGATCAGCACGGCACGGGCCGCGTGATGTTCCGCAACACCCGCGCCGCGATGACCGGTTTTCCCAAGCGCCGGCTTTGCCCCGCGCCGGTTCAGTCGGATGATCCGACGCTTCACGCGCGGATCGCGCGCGAGTTGCGCGCCGAGGAGACGGGGGCGGAGGCCTCCGTGCGCTATTCGTTCAAGGACGACCCGCGGCTGGTTTGGCTGGTCGATTTCCTGCGCAAGGAGCGCAAGGCGAAGGTCCTGCTCATCTGCCGCTCACAACGGAAGGTCGCGGCGCTGGCGGCGGCGATCCAGGAGCGGATCAACCTGAACATCGGCCAGTTCCACGAGGGATTGCCGCTCGTGCAGCGTGATCGCCAGGCGGCCTGGTTCGCCGAACCGGAGGGCGCGCGGCTGCTCATCTGCTCGGAGATCGGAAGCGAAGGCCGCAACTTCCAATTCGCGCACCATCTCGTGCTTTTCGATCTGCCGTTGAACCCCGGCCTGCTGGAGCAGCGAATCGGCCGCCTCGACCGCATCGGCCAGACCGAGACCATCCGCATTCATGTGCCTTATCTCGAGGGCGGCGCGGACGAGATCGTCTTCGATTGGTACCACCGGGGGCTGGAGGCTTTTGAACACCCGCTTCACAGCGGGGCGGAGTTGGAAGCGCGCTTCCGGGAGCGGGTGCTCGACCTCGCGACCTCGTCCTCCGCCAACGCCGACAAGCTGCGAGCCGGTCGCGAGGCGTTGGTGGCCGAGTCCGCGGCGTTTCGCGCCGAACTGGCCGAGCGGCTGCGCAAAGGGCGCGACCGCCTGCTGGAACTCAACTCGTTCAACCGCGAGGCGGCGGAGGCGGTGCTGGCGCGCGTCCGGACCGCCGACGCCGATCCGTTGCCGCGCGCGATTTTGCTCCAGCTGCTCGACCACTTCGGCGTGGGCGTGCGCGAGCACGAGGATGGCGACCTTTTCCTCGACCCCAGCCACGCCTACATCGAGTCGTTCCCCTCGATCCCGGCCGACGGCATGCTCGCGACCTTCAGCCGCGCGCGCGCGATCGTGCGCGAGGACATCCGGTTTCTCTCCCCCGATCACGCGCTGATTCAGGACGCCATCGACCTGCTGGTGGAATCAAAGTCGGGCACGACCGCGCTGGGCAACATTTCGGCCGACGAGCCGAATCTCCTGCTCGAGGCGGTGTTCGTCCTCGAGCCGATGGCGGATCCGCGCTGGCACGTGGACCGCTTCCTGCCGCCCACGCCCGTGCGGGTGATCGTTGACCTGCGGGGCGAAGAGGTGGGCCGGGAATACAGCGCCGAGTCGATCGCCGCCGGATTCGAGGACCTGGATCCTCATCGTTTCCTGGAAACGGGCGTTTTCGGGGCCGCGCAATTGAAGGAGATGACCGCGGCCGCGACCGCGGCGGCCGAGGAGCGCGCGGCGGCGGTTCGCGCCGCGGCCCGCGCGGCGGCGGAAAGTGCGTTGGGGGAGGACATCGCCCGGCTCACGGCCCTGCAGCGAATCAACGATCACGTGCGTCCGGAGGAAGTCGCGCTCGCGCGCCAGCAGCAGGAGCAGACCGTGAAGGCGGTGCGCGAGTCCCGGCTGCGGCTCGATGCGCTCCGTTTGATCGTCGCCGGCGAAATGGGCGCGGAATGAGCCGGGCCCTCCGGGCCTGACTACCTCGCGCTTCAACCGCCGACGACGCGCGTGAGGCTGTCGAAGTACGAGCCCGCGAGGCGCAGGACTTGCCAGGCCATCACCGCCATCACGACGAGATAGACGAGGCGGGGTGTCCATTCCGCGAGCGTCTTCAACCGCTGCCGGCTGGTCTCGCCGTAGCGGGTGCCGATGCGCCGGAACGCGGCCTCGAGCTGCCCGGTCCGCTCGCCCGTCCGCCATTCGGTCACGACGTCGGGCGGGAGCACGTTACGGCGCTCGATCAGCGGGCCGACAGGCGCGCCGCGGGCCTCGGCGTCGTTGGCGGCGGTGGTAAAGAGTTCGTTCAGGCGTTCGCTCCGGCAGGCCCGGGCCGCTAGGCGCACCGAATCGATCAGGCCGTGGCTGGTCCGGGAAAGCAGCGCGAGCGTGCGGAAGAACCTCCAGCAATCGATCTCGTGCAGCGCGGCGCCGACCAGCGGCAGCGGTCGCACCCAGCGGTCGAGCGTGCGGCCGGAGGCGCGTTGCAGCATGCGCCCGAGGCCGAAAACCACGGTGAGGAGCAACGCGAGGGGCCCGATGGCGGCGAACAGGTAGCCGACCGTGTCTCCCTTCAGGACGAGGCCCGGGAGCGGCACGATGAAGCAGGCGGCGACGAGGTTGAACGCGGGCAAGGCGAGCCCGGAGATGATCTGCCGCCGGAGCGCCGTGGTTTCGTCACAGAAGTCCGCCAGCTCGCGTAGCACCTCGTCGAGCGCCCCGCTGCGTTCCCCGATGGCAAGGAGCGTGAGGTCCGAGGCTGGTAGCACGGAGGCTTCGCCGAGCGCCGCGTGAAACGCCTCGCCGCGCGCAAGCGCCGTCGCGATGAGCTCTCCCGCCGGTCGCCAGCGCGAAGGCAATGCGGCCGCGGCGGTGCCGGCGGCCGAGACAGGATCCGCTCCGGCCGCGAGTTGCAGCGCGAGGGCGCGGCAGAAAACAGCCCGATGCTTGAGCGGAAGCACGTTGCGAGGGGAGGGCGGCAGCCGGGCCGCGTCAACGCCGGGCGGCCGGCTTCAGGCCTCGTCGAACTTGCGGGCGAACAGGGCCTCGAGTTCCGAGAGCATGGCGGCGGCGTCGTCGCCACTGGCGATGAACTTCACCTTCGAGCCCTTGGCGGCGGCGAGCATCATGAGGCCCATGATGCTTTTGCCGTTAACCTGCTCGTCTTCCTTCTCCACCATGACCTCGGCTTTGAACTTGTTGGTGATGCGCACGACCATCGCGGCGGGCCGCGCGTGAATCCCCATTTTGTTCTGCACGATCAGCTCCCGGGTGAGGGTCTGGGAGTTGGCGGCGGCCTCGCTTTTGCTCATGGCGGTGGATCGGACCGGCGAAGGTCCGGAGCGTGCCGTCGGCTTGCAACCCAAAAACCGGAAGGCACGCTGCGCGCCGATGTCCAAGGTCGCGATCATCGTCCCGTGCCGCCTCGAGTCGACGCGGTTCCCGCGGAAGCTGCTTCATCCCATCAAGGGCAAGCCCCTGCTGCTCTGGGTGGCCGAGCGCATCGCGAAGGAAGCGCCGGAGTTTCCCCTTTGGTTCGCCGTGGATGACGAGTTGCTGCGCGCCTGCGTGGCCGGGGCGGGGTTCCGCGCGATCCTCACCAGCACCGCGCACCAGAGCGGGACGGACCGCCTTGCCGAGGCCAACCGCACCGTGGGTGCCGAGCAGGTGATCAACGTGCAGGCCGACGAGCCGCTGGTTTCCGGCGCGCAGATCCGCGCGCTGGCGACGTTGTTAGCCGGCGGTGCGCCGATGGCGACGCTGGGGACGCCCTTCCGCACTGCGGCCGACTTCCAGAATCCCAACCAGGTGAAGGTGGTCCTCGCGCCGGCGGCGCGGCGGGCGCTCTATTTCTCCCGCTCCCCCATGCCCTATGCGCGTGACCGGCAGGGCAAGGTGGACGACGCCTGGGTCGCGGCTAACCCCTGCTTCAAGCACCTCGGTCTCTATGGCTACCGGGCCGACTTGCTGGAGCGGTTCGCCTCGTTGCCGCCGGGACGCCTCGAGCAGATCGAGAAACTCGAGCAACTGCGCGTGCTGGAGAACGGGATGGAGATCGCCTGCGACATTACGGCTGATCCGACCATCGGCGTGGACACGCCGGAGGATGCGGTGAAGTTCGAGGAGTGGCTCGGACGCTGAAGGCGGCCCGGCCCTCGCGGCGCCCCGCGCGTCAGATTTTCCCGGCCTGGCGGGCCTCCACCATCCGGTAGAAATCCACGAAGAGCGGGTCGGCGTCGTTGGGTCCCGGCGCCGCCTCGGGGTGGTACTGCACGCTGAACACGGGCAGGGTGTTATGGCGCAGCCCCTCGACCGTCTGGTCGTTGAGATTGATCTCGGTGATGCGCGCGCCCCGTTGCTCGAGTGACTTCGGATCGGTCGCGAAACCGTGGTTCTGGGCGGTGATGGAGACGCGGCCGGTCTCGAGGTTCTTCACCGGCTGGTTTCCGCCGCGGTGGCCGAACTTCAGCTTGAACGTCTTTCCACCCAGCGCGTGCGTGAGCATCTGGTGCCCGAGGCAGATCCCGAACATCGGGAAATCGGGCAGCAGGTTGGTGACGGTGCGGTGGATGTAGGGGAGGGCGGACGGATCGCCGGGGCCGTTCGACAAAAAGACCGCGTCGGGCCGGTGCTCGCGGATCTGCGCCGCCTCCGCCGTCGCCGGGAAGACCTGCACCTCGAAACCGTGGTTAACCAGCTTGCGGTAAATGCTGAACTTCGCGCCGTAGTCGAAGGCCGCGACCCGGAATTTCCGCGCGGGTACGCCGGGTGCGTTCATCGTCGTGCCAACCGGCAGATAGGGCGTGTTGTGGTTGGCCGGCTCATCGGCCTTCCAGATGTAGGGCTCGCGGGTCGTGACCTCGCGGACGTAGTCGGAGCCGGCCATGTCGCGCCACGAGCGCGCGAGACGCACCGCCTCCTCGTCGCTGATGGGCAGCGTGCTGAGGCAGCACTTCATCGCGCCGTCGACGCGGAGCTTCTTGGTGAGGGCGCGGGTGTCGATTTCGCTGATCCCGGGGATGCCGTGGCGGGCGAGATAGGCGTCGAGTGAGATCCGGCTGCGCCAGTTGCTCACCACCGGGGACAGTTCGCGCACCACGAAGCCGCTGGCCTTGGGGGCGGCCGCCTCGTTGTCGGCGTCGCTGATTCCGTAATTGCCGATCTGCACCGCGGTCATGGTGACGATCTGGCCGAAGTAGGAGGGATCGGTGAGGATCTCCTGGTAGCCGGTCATCGACGTGTTGAACACGCATTCACCCGAGACGGTGGCGGAGCTGCCGAAGGCCCGACCCCGGAAGATCGAGCCGTCTTCGAGGGCGAGAATGGCGGGCTTGGAAGTGGACATTAAAGCCGGACAAAAATGTGTCGGTTGGGCGCTGCCAAGAGGTTAATTGGCGCGGCGCGTCTTCGACGCAGGGCGCGGGGAGAGATGACGGAAAGCGAAAGGCGGTGAGGGGGAACGGCGGAAGGAGTGCCCGTACCGGTTTCCTACCCTCCGAGGGAGGCGCCCTCCGCTACAGCGCACGCGTTCCATGATCAAAGCCTGTCCGGTATTTCCGAAGGAAAAGGCATCCCGTGTAGCCGGGGTCCGGCGACCCCGGCGCATGCTGAAACCGCGACGGCCGAAGGCATTTCAACAGACCCGTTTTTTTCCGGACCTCCGTTTGACACGGTCTAACCGTTTACCAACCGTTCGTTTCCGACAATGCCTTACTCCGAAGACCGCGCCGCCTGGCCCGAGGGCCAGGGTCTCTGGCAACACATCCCGGAGGGCAAATGGAACGACTGGGCCTGGCAGCTGCAGAACCGGATCACGAACGTGGCCCAACTCGAGGGGCTGATGACGCTGACGCCGGAGGAGAAAGCCGGCTGCGAGCAGGCGAACCATAAGCTGGCGCTCGCGATCACCCCGCACTTTTTCAACCTGATCGACCGCGACGATCCCGATTGCCCGATCCGCAAGCAGGTGGTTCCGCGGGTCAACGAGACGGTGGTGTCGGACGGCGAGATGCTCGACTCGCTGGGCGAGGACGAGCACTCGCCGGTGCCCGGGCTGGTGCACCGTTATCCCGACCGGGTGCTGTTTCTGGTGACCGATCGTTGCGCGGCGTACTGCCGCTACTGCACGCGCAGCCGGCTGGTTTCCAACGCGCAGGACTACAATTTCCATCCCGAGTACGAGCAGGGACTGCGCTACATCGAGGAGCACCCCGAGGTGCGCGATGTGCTGCTCTCCGGCGGCGATCCGTTGCTGCTTTCCGACCGCAAGCTGGAGCACCTCATCGCGCGGCTGCGGGCGATCCCGCATGTCGAGTTCATCCGGATCGGCTCGCGCATCCCGGTGTTCCTGCCGCAACGGATCACGCCGGAACTGTGCGACATCTTCCGCCGGCACGGGCCGGTGTGGATGAGCATCCATGTGAACCACCCGCGGGAGTGCACTGCCGAGCTGAAGGCGGCGTGCGAGCGCCTCTCGTTCGCCGGAGTGCCGCTGGGCAACCAGAGCGTGCTGCTGCGCGGCATCAACGACGACGTCGACGTGATGAAGGCCCTCATGCACCGCCTGCTCCGCATGCGGGTGCGTCCCTACTACCTCTACCAGATGGACCTGATCACGGGCGGCGCGCACTTCAAGGCCGACGTCCGGAAGGGCATCGAGATCATCCGCGCCCTGCGCGGCCACACGACGGGTTACGCGGTGCCGCAATTCGTCATCGATGCGCCCGGCGGCGGCGGAAAGGTCCCCATCAACCCGGACTACGTCGAGGAAGTGCGCGACGACGGGATCGTTCTGCGCAACTACGAGGGCCGGCTCTTCCGCTATCCCTTTTCGGCGGCCGTCGCGGACGGATCCGAGGCGGCGCCGTCGCCCGAGTTCGCTCCAGCCTACGTGGACCGCTGAGTGGCGGTCAGGGAACCTCGTAAATCTCGAGCAGGGCGACGCCCTCCGAGGCGTCCTTACCCTTGATCTCGACGGTGTAGGCGCCGGGAGGAACGGAGAGCAGCAGGGCGGCGTCGCGGCTGCCGGCTGCGAGGGGGAACGCCCCGACCAGTCCGCCGGCCGCCGTGATCACGGCGCCACCTCCGGCGACATCCCAGCCCTCGTTGGTTGCGACCACCGCTTGTCGCGAGTTGTACACCGTCAGGATGGGCTCGCGGAGGAAACCACTGATGCCGAAGGCGGCCAAAGCCGGGCCTGCCGCGCGCACCAGCATCCGCTTCGCGGCCGCGCCCTGCACAACGAATCCGCCGAAGAGCGCGCCGCTTCCGGCCGCGACGCGGGCGCGAGTCGAGAGGTTGATGCTGCGTCCCAGGGCATCGAGTTCGTACAGTTCCGCGAGTCCCACTCCCGGCTGCGTCGCGGTGGTCGTCACCTGCACGGTGTAGGCACCCGCGCCTAAATCACCCACCAGTGCGGAGTCGCGGCTGCCGGCTGGCAGGGCAAATGCGCCGACGGATTTCGCGTAGCCGGGCAGACGGGAGGCGTCGGGGCCGGTTTCCCATGCCAGATTGGCGGCGATTTCCGTGGCACCCCGGAAAATCGAGAGCCGCGGCTCCCGCACAAAATCACTCAGTCCGAACGCGCCGAGCGCCGGACCCACGCCGCGCAGCAGGAATCGCTTGGCCGCCGTGTCGGCCACGACGACGCCGACGATCAGCGCGTTTTCACCCGCGCTCACCAGGGCGCGACTGGACAAATTCACGAGGCGCGAGGCCGGGCTCACGGGCGTCGAGGCGGGGCCGCCGACGGCCGAGCTCCACGGGCTACCGGGGAAAACATTGGCACTTGCGGCGAGGTAGGAGCGCGCGACGACATTGGTGGACGACGCCACAGTCAGCGGCGCGGATGTGCGTCGGGCGTTTGGTGCGACGCCGCCCCCGAGGGAGCGAGGGTCAGATCCATCCAGCGTGTAAATTAACTCGGCGCCGGCCGGGGCGGTGAGAGTGACGTTGCCTCCGCTCGCGAAGACCGAGGGAGGCGCGGTGAATTGCTGGTCGATCCACTCCGCGCGTTTCGGCGACCACCCCTTGAGGCGATTGAGCTGCGCGGTATAGCTGCCGTAAGGGCTGGCGTTGTCGGGCCAGCGCGCGGCGTCGCGGCCGGCCGCCGCGGCTACACCCTTGGTGAGGGTGTCGACAAGCGCGATGAGCGCGTCATTGGAAAAATCCGTCCGGCGGATCGTCTGCCAGCGGTCGATCCACTCCTGCATGAACTCGGGGTCGCGGGCGAGAATGCCCCACCAGCCGGTTTGCCAGAAATCCGTCCCGCCCACGCCGAACCAGGTATCGTAGCGGAAGGAGCGTTCATCCCAGTAGGAGCCGAGCGCGCGGTCGAAATCCCATGCCGGTCCAGCCACGAGGCGTCCGTTGCGGTCCTTCGTCAGGTAGGTACTGCGCACCAGCGCGTCGGGATTCGCGCTGAACACTTGCAGCAGGTGCTGGTCGACCCAGGAGCCGCGGTCGATGAAGTCGAGGTAGGTGCGACGCGCCCAGCCCGAGTCGCGGCTCGCGATCAACGCATCCTCCATGCGCTGCACGTAATCCTTGATGTAGGCCAGCTGCGCCGGGGCGATCTCGGCCGCGGCCGGTGTCACCAGTACCAAGGATGAACCGGGTGACTCCGGAAATTTCCGGCTGGTCGTCCAGCTCACCTCGTCGGGATCGGCCGCGTCGATCTTGAGGATGTAACCGCCCGTGAGATCCGCGCCGGTGAGTTCGTCCGGGTTGAGGCTCGCGATGTCGACGCGCTTCTTCGCCACTTCGATGCGGTCGGTGATCACGTAGATTCCAGCGTAGTCGGCGGCGTCGATGTTGCCCCCGTTGGTGCTGAGGTAGAGCTCCGCCAGACGAGTACGCGGCGCCCAGCGGCCGAGACGGGTCGAGAGGGTGTAGAGGTAGGCGTTGTTGATGTAGTGGAGATCGTACTTCCACGGCGCGGAGAGCACCCACCGCTCGTGGGTGCCGAGATCGAGCCACGCGGGTTCGTCGCCGCTGCCCAATTCATCGGTGAACGCGATGCCGTAGCCCTTCTTCGGGAACTCCGCCGAGCTGGACCCGCGCACCTTGATCGTGAGCGGACTGGTGAGCTCGGGTGCCGTCGCGAAAACCGGAGTTCCGACCGCGCGAGGCGCGTAGGAATGCAGCCACGCCGACCGGTCGATGCCGTCCTTCACCAGCGGCCCCGAGCCGAGGGTGTCGATCACGACGACCGGCAACTCACTGACCGCCCCCGAGAGGTCTCCGCCGATCCGCGAGTAATAAACCGTGCGGGTCGGCCCGCGGGTCTTGCCGTCGGTGGTGAAGAGCGCCGCCTTCACGACCGTCGCGCCGTCGATCGTGATCGGTGCGGAGTACACCGGCGAGGTCGCGTCGGGCCCGGCGAGCGTCGCACCGGACCGGGATGGCGCCGTGACGTAACGGATTTGCTGGCCGGAAGCCGCGCCGGATAGTGTGAGTTGAAAGGACGATGCCGCGGGTCCGGCGGGGCGCGAAAACGTCACGGTTTGCGCAATGACCATCGGCAGCGCGGCGGAGTTTCCCGCGCCGGGGGTCGGTTTCTCGAGGTAGACCGCGCCGGCCGCGGGCGGGGAACCAGCAGGGCCGTAGGAAACATTGGCCTGTTGTTTCGGAAACTTCGGGGCGAACTCGGTCGCCACGCTGGACCCGTCGGCGCGCACCAGCGCGAGGTAGTCCCCGTCGGCATCGAGCGAGAAATTGGTGTGCAGGCG
>JAURJO010000201.1 GCA_030832235.1 Verrucomicrobiota bacterium | reverse complement strand
GAGAAACAGGGAAAGAGGTTTCGAACGAAGTCACCAAGGGATCGGATCCGTGTGCATTCGTGTCGATCCGTGGTTGCTCCGCGCGAAGCCGTTCCGGCATGGGTCACATCCAGCCGGATTCTGAACCGGAAGGCCGGGGAGATCGGAGAGGCCTTCCGGGCCTTACTACACATCCGCGCCATCCGCGAAGTCCGCGGTCAAGGACCCTGGCATTCCGAAGAGCCTTCGGCCGTCGAGCCCGCGGACTCATCCGAGGCGAGCGGCCTCGGCTACACCTCAGACATTCCTCATTCGTGTCTCCTCGTGTGCAGTCGTGGTTGCTCGGATTCCGTGTTTATCCGCGTCCCTCCGTGGTTGCCCCACCGCGGAGCCTTTCCGCTGCGCATCACGATACCATGCTCACCGTCTCTCGACGCGCACGGGGGTTTCGGTTCCGGGATTCGGAAATACGACCGTCGCCTTCTCCGCTCCGAGATCGATCTCCACCGAAACACCCGCCGACGTCTCGGTCCGCCGCGCGGTCCATGACGCGCCCTGCCCGGTGCGATAAGGCACCATCACGGTCGTGACGCCGATCGCGGCGCGTTTGGTGCGCGTGCCCGCCTCGACGTGCCACAGGTTCGGAAACTCCCGCGTGGGCGGCGGATTGAAGCCGTCGGTTTGCTTGAAGCCCAGCGATTCCGGCGCGAGGTAAGCGATCTCCACGCCGGCCTTCGGTTGCTCGACCCGCAGGCGACCCGCGGCCTCGTCGACCGCGAATACCCGCGGCCCGTGCAGCATGAACTGGTAAGTCGCCGGACGCGGCGCCACGAGTTCGTCGTAAATCACGACGCACGGCCGCGCACCCTTGAGAAAGACCACGTGACGCCACGCCTTCTTCAGGCGGCCGCCGTAGGCCGCAGTGGCGTCGCCGGCGACATAGTCGTAACCCGGACGGAACTCCTCGCGCACGATGCGGCCAGTCGAGGTGCCGGAATGCGGAATTTGACCCTGTCCATCGACAAGCACCGCGTTCTGCGCACGGGTCGTGTGGACATACTCGTAATGGAACTTGCTGCCGTGCAGATCCCGGTAGGTGTTAGCGACCAGCAGTGCCTCGCCGTACGCGTTCAGCAGAAAACCGTTCTGCGCGTTGTGGCCGTGGCTCTGGCTGCCGAACGGACTCGACTTGATCGCGAAGTGAACGTCCTCGCGGCTGTCGGCGAGCGTGAGGTGCAGGCTGGCCACACCGATGCCGTGAAAAACCTTGGAGGGCGGCAGCTCGGTGAGCGACCGCTTCGGCGGCAGGGGCGGCAGGTTGGCGCGGTAAAGAAAACCAAGGAAGCCGCCGTTGGCCGGCATGCCACCGCGCTCCGCCCAGTCGCGCCAGTAGCCGGCGCGGCCGCCGTCACCGCTGGCACCGCGAGCCCGCAGATGATATTCCAGGAACGCCGGCGGAGTGATCGGACGGCCGGAGAGGTCACCGAAACCCGCGTTGGGCGAATGCGGCGGCGCGAGGTACATCGGATAGTCACCCACGTGCGCGAAGAACGGCTTTTTCATGCCGTCGATCCCCAGCGCCGCCTGCGCGACCTGCAGCCACCAGACGGCCTTGTTCTGGTAGCCGCTCCAGTAGCTCACGCCCTCGTGCCAGCCGCCGTCGTCATCGGACCAAACCGGATAGCAGGCGAAAAACTTGTTCACCGCGTAGTCGAGCCACCGCGGCGCCTCGGGGATCTCGTCGAGGAACGCGATGCCGGCCTCGGCGATCTTGTGCCACACGCGGTTGGCATGGCTGCCGTACGGACGCTGGAGATGCCCCGTGCCGCGACTCACTTCACCGCTGTTCCACGCGTCGATCACACGCGCGCGCATAGCGGTCTGCACGTGCGCACGTTCGTCGGCGGTGAACATGTCCCACGCCCAGTCGTAGGCGCGCGCCGGGCGGTAGAGCATCGGCTTCGCCGCCTCGCAGTTGAGCGCGAAGTTCGTATTGCCCGCGGGGTCCCACGACGCGAGGTGCAGCACCCAGCGGCGCGCCGCCTCACCGTAGGTCTTGTCGCCGGTGAGCAGGTAGACGAATGCGAGCGTCTCGGCCTCGTTACACGCGGCCTCGGTCTGCTCCCGGTTGGGCCACCAGTACTTGATCAACTCGGGGTTGTTCTTGTCCCGCGCGGAGCCCCGGTTCGCCGGCTCCGGCGTGGGGCCTTTCCGGATGTAGCCGTCGGCGGCCTTCCGCAGCGCCGCGAACGCCTCCGCCTCGCGCCCCTGCGCCAATTCGCGCAGACGCGGCAGGTCCGCAGGCCGCAGGAAAAGCCGCGGGTGCGCCGTCGGCACCCGCTCCCGCTGCTGGGCAACCGAGGGCATCGGCATCTCCGTTGCCGATGCCGGCACTTCAACCCGGCGCGCGATGCTCCACCCGGTTTCCTCACCCTTCACCGTGACCGCGCGGTAGCGCCAGAACCAGACGCCCGGCCGGAACGCCGCGTGGTGCGTGTAGGTCGGCCACGTCACTCCCGTCACGGTGGTCGTCGATCCCGCCGGGAACACGGCGTCCCCCGACCACTGCACGTCGTGCGTTACGGCGTTGGCCGGCGCGATCCACGTGAACGAAGGCGGGTTGAGCGGCACCGTCGCGCCATCGGCCGGCCGGTAACCCCACTCGTCCGCCCGCGCCGGCCGCTGATCCAGCGGCAAAGCGGCGGGCAGGCAGGATGTCAGAATCACGAAGGCAAACAGGGAGAAACAACGCCTGGGGCCAGGGGAAAGCAGTGACCGCATCATCCTTGGAATGACGCCGGCAGTCTTTTGTGGCTACCGCGGAAATTCGTCTTGTCGGGCGCGGAATCGGACCCCTCTCCTAGATCCACCCCGCCGCTCGAAACGCGGCGCTTCCTCATGAAACACCCGCTGCACCTCCTCTCCGCTTTGCTTTGCCTTTACCTCGGGCCCGTCGTGGCCCCTTTCGCCGCGCAACCCGCCGCCCCCGGCGCGATCGAGGGCCGGGTCTTCGACGAGGGCCGCGGTGAGTACCTTGAGCGCGCCCGCCTTGTCGTCGAGGGCACGCGGCTCGAGGCGTTCTCCGAGACCGGCGGACGCTACCGCATCACCGAAGTACCGGCGGGCGAGGCCCGGGTGCGCGTGTTCTTCACCGGACTGCCCGAACGCACGTTGGCCGTCACCGTGGCGGCCGGGCAGACCGCGCAGCTCGACATCACCTTCGGCGCCGTGGGCAAGGAACCGGCGGCGAAGGGCGGCGCGATCCGGCTCGACCAGTTCGTGGTCGCGACCTCGAAGGAGATGGATGGCGCGGCGATCGCGATCAACGAGCAGCGCTTCGCCCGCAACATCGTGAACGTCGTCGCGGCGGACGAGTTCGGCACAGTGGTCGACGGCACCCCGGGCGAGGTGATGAAGTTCCTGCCCGGCGTGACGCTCGACTACAGCGCGGGCGAGGCGCGGAACGTCTCGATGAACGGCGTGCCGGCCGCGAACGTGCCCATCACCATCGGCGGCTTCGACCTCGCCAGCGCCGCGGGCAACGGCACCGGCCGTGTCACCAACCTCGACCAGTTCTCCGTCAACAGCATCTCGCGCATCGAGGTGCACCACTCGCCCACCCCGGAGTCGAGCGGCTCCGCCCTCGCCGGCTCGGTCAACATGGTGCCGCGTTCCGCCTTCGAGCGCTCGCGCCCGCAACACAACCTCAGCGTTTTCCTCACGCTCAAGGACGGCGACCGCCACTTCAACAAAACCCCCGGGCCGTTGAACCGGGAGACGCGCAAGGTCACCCCCGGCTTCAACTTCTCGTCGGTCGTGCCGGTGAACCGTCGATTCGGGTTCACGCTCTCCGGCAATCACGTGGACCAATACAGCTATGAGGAT
>JAURJO010000200.1 GCA_030832235.1 Verrucomicrobiota bacterium | reverse complement strand
TGATGATGCGGCCGGCGAGGAAGAGGTTGGAGATGTTGCGGCTGTAGAGGCAGCGGTAGGGGATCGGGTAAATCCCCTTGGCGTGCCATTGGGTGCAACCGGGTTCCGCGCTGAACACGCCCTCGGGCGGGTGCACGTCGATGGCCCAGCCGCCGAACGCCACCGCGTCCTCGTGGACGCGTTGCTCGACGATGTCGTGCTGCGTGAGGATGTGGTCGCCCTCGAACCGCCGGCTCTCGCGCTTGCCGGGGATCATGCCCACCCACTCGAGCGTCAGGTTTTCCGCCTCCGGAAATTTCCCTGAATTCTTGATGTGGTGCCAGATCCCGTAAACGACCTGCCAGAGCTCCCATTTGATCCGTTCCGTGTCGTGCACGGTGTCGAGCAGGCCGCCGTGCTCGACCCACCACAGTTTGCAGCCGTGTTCCCGCGCGTTGAACTGCCGCCAGCGCGGGATCCGCGTGATGTCCTTCAACGCGAAGGCCGGCGGGGTGTATCGCACCGGGCGGCCGGTGTCGCGGGAGTAGAAATAGAGCGAGTGCCCGAGCAGCTCGCGCGAGGCGCGGGCGGGCGCGAAACGCTCGCCGAACTCGTCGCGCGATTCGGCGCCCATGCGGAACGCGGCGCCCGCGAGGAAGCCCACGATGCCGTCGCCGGAGGCGTCGCAGAAGAGCGGCGCGTGCAGGTCGTGCCGCGTCGACGTCTGCGCGCAGAAGCCGTGCACCGCGGCGATCGTGGCGTCGTCCCGCTTGGTGACTTCGTGGACCGCGGTGTTGAGCAGCAGCGTGATGTTCGGCTCGGCGGCGACCTTCTCGAGCAGGAGGGCGTCAACCAGCAGCGGGTTGCCCTCCGGGTTGCGGAACACGTTCTCGACCAGAATCTCGTCGATCACGCCGCCCTCGCGCGCCCAGCGGTTGTTGTTACCCAGGTGGGACGTCGCGCCCAGGATCCAGAGCCGCACCTCGCTGGAGGCGTTACCGCCCAGCACCGGACGGTCCTGCACGAGGATGACCTTGAGGCCGGCGCGGGCGGCGGTGATGGCGCAGCAGGTGCCGGCGAGACCGCCACCGACGACCACGAGGTCGGCGGAGTGATTTTTCCGGGTGAGCGCCCGGGAAGCGACGGGAGGATGGACAAGCATCGGAGAAACGGGGAACGAAAGGGAGGACTTAGGCCTTGGTGGTGCGAGGGCGGAGTTGCCAGGCGAGGAGCCACGCGAGCGGGTGCAGGAGCAGCATGAAGCCGAAGGCAGGGTCGTAGGACGCTTGGGTCACGAGGGAGCCGACGGCTTTGTTCATCATCAGTCCGCCGAGGGAACTGCCGGCGGCGATCACTCCGAACGCAAAGGCCAGTGAGCCGCGTGGCACGAGGTCGACGACCAGCGCGCTGAGGTTGATCAGCCACGCGAGGTGCGCCAGCACGGCGACCATGCCGAAAGCGAGGACGAGCCAGAGCGCGTCCACGTGCGGGATCGCCGCGCCGAGCGGCACGAGCACCGCGCATGCGAGCATGATCCACAGGCGGCTGCGCACGGGACCGGTGCCGCGCTTGATCAACAGACCCGACAGCCATCCGCCCGAGAGCACCCCGATGTCGGCGGCGAGATAAACGACCCACGTCACGCTGAGGGATTTCTGATCGAGGCCGCGCGAATCGTAGAGATACTTGGCGAACCAGAACTGGAAAAAATACCAGACGGGATCGGTCAACATCCGGGCGAAGATCAGCAGCAGAACCTCGCGGCGCAGGAGGACGCGGTACCATTTCCCCCAGTCGGGAACCGCGGCGGTATCGGCGGAGACTTCGGTGGCCTGCCCGGACTCGATCAGGGTACGCTCCTCCGCGGAAAGGCGGGGGTGTTCGCCGGGGCGGCAGTAAAACCAGAGCCACGGGATGAGCCAGACGAGGCCGGCGGACCCGGTCACGATGAAGGCGGCTTGCCAACTGTGCCACGAGGCGAGGCCGACGATGAGAATGGGCGCGAGCGTCGCTCCGATCGTGGCGCCCAGCGTGTAGATCCCGATGGCGAGCCCGCGTTCACGGGCGGGGAACCATTCGGAGACGGCCTTGGGCGCAGCGGTCCAGTTGCCCGCTTCGCCGAGACCGAGCAGGAAACGGCAGACACCGAGGGAAGCGGCCGAACGGGCGAAACCGGTGAGAATATTCGCGATGGACCACCAACCGACGAACAGTGCCAGACTTAGCCGGACCCCGAAGCGGTCGACGATTTTCCCGGAGAGAATGAGCGCTACGGTATAGGCGACCAGAAAGGCGTTGAGGACCGCGGCGTAGTCTTCGTTGGAGAGACCGAGCTCTTGCTGGACGGTGGGCGCCAGGATGGAAAGCGCCTGCCGGTCCACATAGTTGAGGACGGAGGCGAGAAAGATCAGCGAGACGACCCACCAGCGAAGATGTCGGATGCGGGGCATGGCTACTCAGGTTGGCCGCGCCGGGAAGCGCGACGTGTCACCGCGTCGACGGCGGGAAAATCAGCCGGGGTAGCGAGTGGGTTCATGGGATTGGGAGGATGCGGATCTCAACGCTGCAGCACGGCGGTTCCGGAGGATTGCTTTTCACCGGAGGGCGTCAGGCCCAGCACCTCGAAATCAAAGCTCGCTGCGCCGACCGGGATCGGGACGGTGAATTCAAAAGGGTAGCTCGTATCGGTCAGCGTGGCCTTTCGATCGCCCACGGTGTAACTGAGTGCGACCTCCTTGAATTTCGAATCGTCGGCCTGGAGGTAAACGTAGGCGGTGGTCGCAGCGGGCCCGAAATTCAGGATCATGGCGCGGGTGCCGCCGAACGGCAGCTCGACGTGGTCGCGGCGCCAGGCATCGGTGGCGCGGGCACCCACGAGGCGGTCTTGGAATTTAGGCGTCACGACAAGGCCCTCGACCTCGACGGCGGTGAGTCCCATCGGCGGGACGGTGACGGTGAGCCGGCCGTCGCGCAGCGCGGTGGCGGCGCCGTCGCGGAAGACACGCGTGCGGTAGGTTTGACCGGCGATTTGCGGGAGAGTCGCGGCGCTGAGCGTGATCTCCGCGGAAACCGGCTCGGTCGATTGGTTGGTGAAGGCGAGGTAGACGCGGTCACGGCCGCGGGCGACGAGGGTGTTGATCTCGACGGAACTGCTTTTGATGAAGCGGCGGGGCAGCCAAAGCACGGCATCGTCGCGGTCGAAGAACTTTCCGGGGCGGTCTCCGTAGAATTTACTCTGCAGATAGGCGTAGCCCTCGATGAAGTGCGCGGGAAAATCGATTTTGCCGCCCGATCGCGCGAAGGCATCGGTCACGAGGAAGTCGAGGAGGATGCTCATGTGCGGCCAGATGTGGTTGTAGTGAAATGAATTCACGCTGAGCGCCTTGTGGTCGCGCAGCGGGTAGTCGGCGCGCTCGTAGATCGTGGTGCGCGCGGTGTTGATGTGATAGCCGGGGAAATTGCGGTAGCGGCCGACGACGGCGGAGCGGGCGACGTCGTGGAGCAGTTGATCGCCCGTGAGCGCCGCGATGCGGAGCATCCACGGCGCGTAGTTGGCCATGAAGATGGCGCGGTGCCCCGACATCGTGCCCGAGGACTCGGGGGTGAGGCCGATTTCGGAGAGCCGCCACGCGGGCACACGTTCCTCGGGCGCCTTCATCGGGGTGTGGCCCTTGCCCTTCAGATACCAATAGACCGGGGCGTTGCCTCCAGGATTCACGGTCACTTCCGCATCAGGGATACGCGGCGCCATCCACGTGAACATCGTGTACTGACGCGCGCCTTGGCGGGCCGCCGCCAGGTAGCGCGGCTCACCCGTCGCCTCGTAGAGGCGGAGGAGATCGATCCATTTCGGCGTGAAACCGATCCAGAAAAACATGCCTCCGTCGTCGAAGCCGGTGGCGGGCCGGTCGGCGCGATTAGCCAAATAGGCATCGGCGCCGCGGCGGGCGGCGGCGAGCAGCCGGGCGTCACCGGTGACATCATACACCGCCAGCTGGTTCTGCCAGGTGCCCCCTTCGGCGACGTCGTCGAGGTTGAGGGTACGGTTCCGGCCGAGCATGTCTTCGGCCAATTTGCGCAATACCGGTGAGGCGCCGTGGGTGATGCCGTAAAGGGTGGCGAGTTCGCTGACCGGCGCGCAGGGGCCGAGCAAGGCGCGCGAGGGGCTCTGGATCTTTTGCTTCGGGTCCAGCGAGAACAGGAACTTCTCGCGCGACAGCATGAACTCGACGATCGGATAGGCGCGGTTCCGGAAAATCTCCTCGTCGTCGGTGACGAGGGCGAGATTGAGGGGATTGAGCGAGGAGACGTTCTTCACCGCCCCGGGGACGTCGGTCGAGTACGAGCAGCCCTTCAGTTCCTCGATGAACCAACTGTAGCGGCTCATCCCGTACTCGATCATGTTGTCCAACGTTTCGTTGAGGGTGGCGATCGCGTTGCGGCGATGGTCGCGGAAACCGTAGATGCGGCGCGCCAGCGTTTCGTAGGCGGCGGTGACGTCGCCGGTGCCGGTGAACAAACGGAGCTTGAACGTGAAGGCCTGACCGGCGGCGCGCTTCGATTCGGCGCCACCCAGCATCGGCGCGAAGATCATCGGCTGCGCCTCCCCGGCCGGGTTGCGCAGCGCGACGCCAAAGCGGCTGTTGTCGAGCAGCGGGAGCGGCGAGAAGGGAAGCTCGTCGGCATCGGCCACGACGCCGAGGGTGACGTTGCCCTTGCGCACGAAGGTCGCCGGTAGCGAGCATTGGAAGGCCGCGGTCAGGTAGGAACGCTCGGGAAAGCGTTTCTCCTGCCAGATGAACGGCTGCCAGACCTCCGCAAGATCATCGAGACGGTGGACGGGGGCGCCGATGTATCCAACGGAGAACCATGCCTCGATGCGGGGCGTGAGCGTGAAGGTGAGCACGGGCTCGGCGTCGCCGGGCGGCAGCGTGAGGCGGGCGGTGAGGGCGAAGGTGTCCTGCGGGGCGAGGGTAAACTCCAGGACGTCGCCCTGCCGCCGGACGCCTGCCGCCTTCACGTGGACGACCGGAGCGGCCGCGAAGAGATCGGCCGTGCGTTGGTCGGTCTTGCCGTCAAGAATGCGGTCGTCGAAACCGTCGCCCGCCTGCGCGACGGCGCGTCGGGTTTTTTTCAGCGCGCTGCCCGCGACCGGAGCGGCCGACTGCCACGTGACGAGATTATACGACACCCGGGGGACGTTGCCCGGTCGCATCGCGGGCTTCGGGTCGGCCTGGGCGACCAGCACCGCAAAGTCTCCGCGGAAGAGCCATGAGCCGGCGTCCCTCGTCGTGAGGCGCACGGCGCCGTCGGCCGCGGGTTCCAAGGTGTACCGGTCGTTGGCGATGGGCTGCGCGGCGGCGGAGGTGAGCAGCAGAGCGGCGAGCAGCGCTCGTAGCTTCAGGATT
>JAURJO010000025.1 GCA_030832235.1 Verrucomicrobiota bacterium | reverse complement strand
TGATTTCGTGGCCATTCGTGGTTGAACCCCGCGGAGCGATACAGGAGCGCATTCGGCGGTCTGGGTTTGCTCATCCGAGTCGATCCGTGTGCATCCGTGGTTGAACCCGGATCGTCGGCTTGGTCCCAACTCATGCGCCTGGTGCGCCGCTTCGCGGCCATCCGTGGTTGCTCCCCGCGGAGCGAGTCGGGTGCGCGTTCATTCGTGTCCCTTGCTGTCTATTCGTGGTTGGTCGGTCTCATCCGTGTTTTCCGTGCGTTCCGTGGGTGCCTCCGCGGAGCGGGTCGGGAGGGTCTTCGGCGGTAGATTTCCCGGAATCCGCGGTACACGACCGCGGCTACATCGGTGGTTCTTCATTCGTGTCGAGGGGAGGTGAGAGGCGGGAGTGAGTCATTCGTGTCCCTCAGTCCCTTAGTCCCTTCGTCCTTTGGTCCCTTGGTCCCTCAGTCCTTTTGAGCCCCTCCGCCGCCGTCCCTTGGGCGCTCCGTTCGCCAAGATTTTGGTTGGATTTTGGCGCGCGGATATGCACGTTCCGCGGCCTCGGTCGCCAGAGTAGCTCAGTGGTAGAGCAGAGGACTCATAAGCCTTTGGTCGCCGGTTCAATCCCGGCCTCTGGCACCAAATCCCCGCGGTTCCGGACCGTGTTTTCCCCGGTTGGACGTCGCGGGGCGCGGACCCAAACGCGGGTTGACAACGGGGAAGGCTGGCTGCTCTTCTGACCGTTCATTTCCCATGAGCATCCTTCTCGGAATCCTCACGTTCGTCCTCATCCTGGTCTCCATTTTCCTCGTTCTCATCGTGTTGATGCAGAAGTCGAAGGACGGCGGGATGGGCGCCGCCTTGGGCGGTGGCGCGGCCGAGGCCGCCTTTGGCGCGGAGACCAACAACGTGCTGGTGCAGGCCACCAAGTACTCGGCGATCCTGTTCTTCGTTCTGGCTTTCGTCCTTTATCTGGGCCGCATCTACGAGCGTTCCCACGGCAACGCGGCCGCCGGCAAGGCCCTGCCCGCGATCGCCGCGCCCGCGGCTCCCGCTCCGGCCGCCGCCGCCCCGGTGACGGCTCCGGCCTCGACCGCGCCCGCGGCCGCCGCTCCGGCGGCTCCCGCCGCCACGCCGCCGCCGCCGGCCGAGCAGCCGAAGAAGTAAGGTTTCCGGCCGGGACAATGGAATTGTCCGCCGCCCTCGCGCCCGCCCTCATCCGGCGGGCGTTTTGTTTTGTCCTGATATCCGCGTTGTCCGCCGAGGCGGCGGCGCCGGCGGCGCCGCCGGAGCTCGCGCAGATCGCGAAACCCGACGACGCGGAGGCGGCGCGTCTGGTGGAGCAGTTCCGTTCGGCCGGCGTCGCAGGGGATTTTTACCTCGAGTTCCAATTGCGGGCGTTGCCGCGGCGCGGGGAGGAGCGTTCCTACAGTGGAAAACTCTGGGGCGGCCGCCGCGCGGGCGCGCAGGTCTTCCGGGTGGAGGTGACGGATGCCGCCGGGGCGGTGCACCGGTTGCTGCTGCGGAACGGGGCCCACGCGCGCGCGTGGCGCTGGGCCGAAGGCCGGGTGGTGACGCTGGAAGGTCGCGACGGCTTGGCGCCGTTGGTACCCGGCACCGATATCTCGGCGTTCGATCTGCAGATGCCGTTCCTGCATTGGCCCGGAGCGACGGTGGAGCGGATCACCCGCGTGTGGGGGCGTCCGGCCAATGCGTTTCTGTTCCGCGCGCCGGAGGTGATCGGGGAGGGGGAGTCGGCGGTGGCGGCGGTGCGGGCTTATCTCGACACCCAGTTCAACGCGCTGATGCAGACGGAGCTGATCGGCCCTGCGGGCCGTGTGATAAAGACCAGCTACCTTGTGAGCCTGAAGAAGGTGGAGGAGCAGCAGGTGCCTCGGCAGATGGATTACCGGAACGAGATCACGCGCGACAAGACGCGCCTTGATGTGAACGCGGTCGCGTTGAACGCGGCCTGGCCCGCGACGCTCTTCGAGCCGGAGGCGCTGGGTGAACCGGGCCCGGTGCCGGGCCGGTTGAACCGGATCGGACCATGAAGGACGTGGCCTCGCGTCCGGCGGTGATCTTCGACCTCGACGGCACGCTGCTCGACAGCCTGCCGCTGGTGCTGGCGGCGATAAGGCACGCGATCGAGCCGTTCGGCGGCACGGCGACGATGGATCTTTTCGCGAACCTGGGCGGTCCGCCGGAAAAATTCCTCGGGCCGTTGGTCGGCGGGGACGCGAATCTGCCCGAGGCGATGGCGCGGATGTACGCCTTTCACCGGGAGCACCACGAGCTCATCCGGCCGTACGACGGAGCGGTGGAGACGCTCACGACCATCCGGGAGCAGGGCAGGGACGTGGCGGTGTGGACGGGCCGCGACCGCCGCTCGACGCTTGATCTGGCGCGGCGCTGGGGTCTGGAGGATCGCCTGGGCGCGCTGGTCTGCGGGGATGATCTCCCCACGCACAAGCCGCATCCGGACGGCCTGCGCGAGATTTTGCGCCAGTTGGGTCGCGCGCCGGCGGAATGCGTGATGGTCGGTGACGCCGACGTGGATGTGCTTGGCGCGCACGCGTGTGAGGTGGATGCGTTGATCATCCGGCACCAGCGGACGCTTCCCGCGGAGATCGTGGAAAAGTCCTGGCGCGTGGTCGGGACTCCGGCGGAAGCGTACGCCTCGGTCCTGGGGCGGAGCTGAACGGGCGCCGGTCCGGAGGACGTCTGGGGTATTTTCCTTTCGCGGCTGAATTCTTTTTCGTTGCGGTCGAAGTGGCGCGCATCCTCCTTGCTCAC
Organism: Verrucomicrobiota bacterium; assembly: GCA_030832235.1. Taxonomy (GTDB): domain Bacteria; phylum Verrucomicrobiota; class Verrucomicrobiia; order Opitutales; family Opitutaceae; genus ER46. The sequence goes on along the minus strand of JAURJO010000025.1, from coordinate 7,231 downwards.
TTCCCCGCGCTGCGACCCATGGCCAAAAAGAGCAAACCCTCCCGGCCCCTGACGATTGATCTGCCTCTCTCGTTGATCGAGAAGATCGAGCTGTGTCGTCGAGGTGGCGGTTTCGCCAGCAGCAGCGAAGTGGTGCGCGCGGCGATCTCCGAGTTTGATTTCGCGACCTGCCGGCCCGAGATCGAGGCGCATCGGCAGATTTCGGTGCGGATCTCCGCGGAGCAGCGCGCCGCGCTGCAGCGGTATTCACGGCAGAAGGACGTCAGCGTGGGCGAGTTGCTGCGTATGGCGATCGACGCGCTGGCGGTGCGCAAGACGCGCCGCCGCTGAGCGCCCGAACGGAACTTCCGGGGTTGGCGCGGGGCGAGGCTTGCCTTTGCCGCGAGCGCTTCTTTTGGTCGCGCGATTTTCATGAATCCGCCGCCGCTCTCCACCTGGGCTCGTAATGTTTCCCCGTCGCCGACGCTCGCCGTCGACGCCAAGGCCAAGGCCCTGCAGGCGGCTGGAGAGGACGTGTGCGGGTTCGCGGCGGGCGAGCCCGATTTCGACACGCCCGAGCACATCAAGGAGGCGTGCATCGCCGCGCTGAAGGCCGGCAAGACCAAGTACGCGCCGACGCCCGGCATCGAGCCGCTGCGACAGGCGATCGTGGACCGGTACGCGGCGGAGTACGGCCTGAAGCTGACGACGGCCCAGGCGATCGTCTCCCCCGGCGGCAAGTTCAACTGCTTCCTCGGCGTGCTCGCCGTGTGTTCCCCGGGCGACGAGGTGATCGTGCCCGCGCCGTACTGGGTCAGCTATCCCGAGATGGTGAAGCTGGCCGGCGCCACGCCGCGCTTCGTGCTGGCGGACGATCGCACCGGTTTCCGCCTCACGCCCGAGATGGTTGAGGCGGCCATCACGCCCCGGACGCGACTGCTCATCCTGAACTCGCCGTCGAACCCGACCGGCGCGGTTTACACGCGGAAGGAGCTCGAGGCGATCGTGGCCGTCGCGCTGCGCCACAACCTCTACATCCTCTCGGATGAGATGTACGAGCATCTCGTGTACGACAACGCACGGCCGACCTGCGTTGCTTCATTCGGTCCGGAAGTCGCCGCGCGAACCATCACGGTGGCGGGCTTTTCCAAAACCTACGCGATGACCGGCTGGCGCATCGGAACGACGGTCGCGCCGCTGCCGGTCGCGAAGGCGATCTCCGAGCTGCAGAGCCAGATGTCGTCCAATGTGACGACCTTCGCGCAATACGGCGCGCTGGCGGCGTTGAAGGAAAAGGAGAAGACCACCGCGGCGGTGCAGCGCATGCTGGTGGCGTTCGATCGCCGGCGGAAGTCGCTGCATGCGGAACTGAACCGGATCCCGGGCATCACGTGCCTGCTCGCCGAGGGCGCCTTCTACCTGTTCCCGAACATCTCCTCGTTCGGCCTGAAGGACCTCGATTTCTGCAACCGTCTCCTCGACGAACAGAAGGTCGCGGCGGTGCCGGGCAGCGCGTTCGGCGCCGAGGGCTACCTGCGCCTCAGCTACGCGACGAACGATGAGATCATCGCGAAGGGCGTGACGCGGCTCGCCGCGTTCTGCGCGGGGTTGCGTCGCTGAATCACGCCGCCCCGAGGGCGGTGGTGGACGAGAATCTGTTTGCGCTGCCCTGCGGCGGAACGTCTTCTCGCGGGTCCATTTTCCCATGAAGCGCACCCATCATTGTGCCCAGTTGTCCAAGTCCGATCTCGGGGCCGTCGTGTCTCTGCTCGGTTGGGTGGACACGATCCGCGACCAAGGCGGGATCATTTTCGTCGACCTGCGCGACCGCAAAGGCGTGACGCAGGTGAAGCTGGAGGCGCACGACAATTCGGCGCTTGCGGGCCAACTGAAGCACCTGAAGCCGGAGTCGGTGATCGGCATCACGGGCAAGGTCACGGCCCGCCCGGCCGGCACGGAGAATCCCGGACTTGCGACCGGCGCCATCGAGGTGGAGGCCAGCGAACTCGAGATCCATAACATTTCGGACACCCCGCCGTTCCCGTTGGATGACGCCGGCGGCGACAAGGTGAACGAGGACCTGCGCCTGACTTACCGTTACCTCGACCTGCGCCGTCCGAAGATGCGGCGCAACCTCGCGGTGCGCCACCGCGCCTCGAAGTCGATCCGGGATTACTTCGACTCGCAGGAGTTCATCGAGGTGGAGACGCCGGCGCTATTCAAAAGCACGCCCGAGGGAGCTCGCGAATATCTCGTGCCATCGCGGATCCACCCGGGGCAGTTCTACGCGCTCTCGCAGTCGCCGCAGCAGTTCAAACAGATCCTGATGGTCGCGGGCGTGGAGAAATATTTCCAGATCGCGCGTTGCTTCCGCGACGAGGACCTGCGGGCGGACCGCCAGATGGAGTTCACCCAGGTGGACGTCGAGGCCTCGTTCGTCACGCGGGAGGACATCTACGCGCTGTTCGAGGGCATGCTGGTGAAGGTCTGGAAGGACGTGCTCGGGGTGGACATCCCGCGGCCGTTCCCGCGGATGGCGTTCAAGGACGCGATGAACCGCTACGGCGTCGACAAGCCGGACGTCCGCTTCGGCCTCGAACTGGCGGACCTCTCGGAGACCTTCCGCGAGTCGTCGTTCAAGGTGTTCCAGGCGACGGTGGCCGGCGGCGGCGCGGTGAAGGCGCTGAACGCGAAGGGCCTCGCTGATGTCACGCAGGGCGAACTCAAGAATCTCGAGGACGTGGCGAAGTCGCTCGGCGCGAAGGGCCTCGCCTTCATCAAGGTCGAAGGCGGCGAGTGGAAATCGCCGATCGTGAAGTTTTTCACCGAGGCGGAGAAGGCGGAGCTGGCGCGGAAGCTGGACATGGCGGACGGCGACATCGTGTTCTTCGCGGCGGCGCCTTGGGAGAAGGCCTGCGCGATCCTCGGCCGGCTGCGGCTGGAGGTGGCGCAGTTGCTGGTGAAGCGCGGGAGAATGACGCTGCGTCCGGACGACTGGAAGTTCCTCTGGGTGGTGGATTTCCCGCTGATGAGTTTCGACGAGGACGAGAAGCGTTACGTGGCCACGCACCATCCGTTCACGGCGCCGGTGGCGGAGGACGCCGCGCTTCTTGATTCAGATCCGAAGGCGGTCCGCGGGCAGCACTACGACGTGGTGTTGAACGGCATGGAGCTGGGCGGAGGATCGATCCGCATCCATCAACCGGCGCTGCAGAAGAAGGTCTTCGAGGACGTGCTGAAAATTCCGGCCGACGTCGTGGAGAGCCGGTTCGGTTACATGCTCAAGGCGTTCACCTACGGTGCGCCCCCGCACGGCGGCATCGCCTTCGGTCTCGACCGCATGGTGGCGCTCCTCTGCGGCACGACCAGCATCCGCGACGTCATCGCCTTCCCCAAGACCCAGAAGGGCCAGGATCTGATGGCGCAGAGCCCGACGCCGGTGACTCCGCGTCAGCTGAAGGACCTGCACATCGCGACGGTCCAGCCCGAGTAAGCGCCGCGCCCGACACGGCACTTGCAGCCGGTGACGGTGGCCCATTACGTTAATCTCTTAAAGCACTCCCCGCATGAAACTGATCATCGCCATCATCAAGCCGTTCAAACTCGAGGAAGTTAAGGAGGCCCTGGCGGCCGCCGGCATCGAGGGGATGACGGTGACCGAGGTGAAGGGTTTCGGCCGCCAAAAGGGGCACACCGAAATCTACCGCGGCAGCGAGTACACGGTCGATTTTCTGCCCAAGGTGAAGCTGGAGGTCGCGGTGGCCGACGAGGTCGCGGGCAAGGCGATCGACGCGATCGCGAAGGCGGCCAAGACGGGCAAGATCGGGGATGGGAAGATCTTCGTGGTACCGCTGGAGGAAGTGGTGCGCATCCGCACCGACGAGCGCGGCGAGGCCGCCGTCTGAGCGGCATTCGCCTCTCGCCCCGTCCGCCGGCCGGCCCTTCGGAGGCCGGTCTTTTTTTGGGCCTTTTCGCAATAAAAGGCATGAGAGCTGCTTCGCAAGTCGCTCATTCCGCGGCTCTTCAATTAGGTTTCGCCAAAAGGTTGAAATCGGCTGGAGCAGCGGGAGAAACCCACAAAACCCTGATGATCAGCATCCCTGCCTTCCCGCGGGGTCTCCGGACCTCCGTTTTGTTTTTCATTCTCCTGTGTCCGCTCCTGCGGACCTGGGCCGCGCAGCCGGCGGCCGAGCCGCCGAGCTCGGTGGAGAAGCGCCTCGCGGCGCTCGAGGCGTATGTGGCGAACGCCGACCCGGCCGCGGCGGCCACGGTGGCGCCCGGAGCGCCGGCGCGCGCCCCGCTGGCGGGCGTGCCCGGGCCCGGGCACAACGCGTGGATGATGGTGAGCGCGGCCCTGGTGCTATTCATGACGATCCCGGGGCTGGGGCTGTTCTACGGCGGGTTGGTGCGGACGAAGAACGTCCTCTCCGTCGTGGCGTGGTGTTTCGGTATCACGAGTCTCGTGACGGTGCTCTGGTGGGCGGTGGGCTACAGCCTCGTGTTCGGCCGGAGTTTCGACAGTCCGTTCCTCGGCGGCACGGAGTTTTTCTTTCTGCGCGGGGTCGGTGCGGCGCCGAATCCGGATTACTCATTCTGGGTCTCGCACAACGTCTTCGCGACGTACCAGCTGGCGTTCGCGATCATCACGCCCGCGGTGATCATCGGCGGAGTGGTGGAGCGCATGCGTTTCCCGGCGGTGCTGCTGTTCACGACGCTCTGGTTTTTCGCCGTGTATTGCCCGGTGGCGCACATGGTCTGGGGCGCGAACGGTTTCATGAACGGGCTAGCCAATCCGGCGGCCGGCATCCGCGCGGTGGATTTCGCGGGCGGCATGGTGGTCGAGATGGCCTCGGGGCTCTCGGCGCTGGTGCTCTGCCTGATGGTGGGAAAACGCCTCGGCCACGGACGCACCCCGATGCCGCCGCACAGCCTGGTGATCACGGTCGCGGGGACGGGCATGCTCTGGGTGGGCTGGTACGGCTTCAACGCGGGTTCGGCGCTGGCGGCCGACGGTGTCGCGGCGAACGCGTTCCTGACCACCACGCTGGCGGCCGCGGTGGCGGCGGGCGTGTGGGCGGCGCTGGAGCGCGCCTTGCGCGGCAAAGCCAGCGTGCTGGGATTCTGCTCCGGCGCGGTGGCCGGGCTTGTGACCATCACTCCCGCATGCGGGTTCGTGGATGCGACCGGCGCCATGGTCGCCGGCGTGCTGGGCGGGGCGATCCCGTTCCTCGCCTGCGTGAAAGTGAAGGCGCTGTTCGGCTACGATGACGCGCTCGACGTGATGGGCGTGCACGGCGTCGGCGGGATCGTGGGTCTGCTTGTCACCGGTTTCTTCGCGACCACCGCGGCGAACCCCGCGCTCGCCAATAACCTTGGCGGGATCGTCGGCCGCACGTTGTGGCTCGAGCAATTGAAGGGCATCGGGCTCACACTCGTCTGGACGTGCGTCGGCACCGCGCTGGCCGCTCTCATGGTGAAGGCGATCACGGGCTTGCGTCCGACCGTGGAGGCCGAGACCGAGGGCCTCGATCTCAGCGATCACGGCGAGGAAGGTTACATCTACGAGCCGAAGTCCTGATCTGAACGGCGGTGGCCGGATCGGAGGAGCGGGGCCGCGAAATCCACGAAGGCACGGAACCGATCCGGGTGTTCTCGGAGCACCCGGAAGGCGCTGAAAAGCAGGGATGACGAGGGGTTGTCAGCCCTGCCGCGGCCGCAGCTCGCATGGCCGCGAAAAGGCCACGAGGCGCATGCGTCGGGACCGGGCCGCGGGGGGTGCGCCTTCGGCTACATCCGAGGCGTAGCTGAAGGGAGGGACAGTCGTAAGAACCGAGGGGAAAGCGTTGGGTGCAGCCGCGGCCGTCCGTCGCGGAGAATTCCGAAGCCACCACGAGAGGACGGCGCCTTTTTTCCAAAGCGCGGAAGCTCCGCGAACGCAGTTGAAGGGTCGTCCCGCGTTCCTGATTCCACATTCACTCCGTCTTTGGTGCCCTGGGCGGTTTCGCGGTGAACCTGCCCCGCGACACGGTGCAGCCTGACTACCAATGGCGTGGCGCCCACGCCTTCATGACCCGGCCGAAGCCTTAGGCGCGCGATGCGCTGTCCACTGCGTCGGCCCGACGGGCGCGCCGCGCGGCGATCTCCATGGCACCGGCGAAGAGGCCGGTGAACACGAGGTCACCGACGAGGGTGTTGCGGAAAAAAAGCAGGGTGGGCGGGAACTCGGGGCGTCCGACGGTGAGGGCCTGCCACCAGCCGGCCGCGGTGCGGGCATAGGCGGGGTCGCGCAGCCAAGCGTCGGTGTTGGTCGCGAGGTAGAACATCACCGAACCGGTCAGCGTCGCGGCGAAGAGAGAGCCCCAATTGCGCCGGCGGGCGACGACTAGACCCAGTGGCACGGCCGCCACGAAGCAGAGCGTGCGCACGAGCGCGCTGGTCCAGGCCCAGGTGTCCCCGGCCGCGGCGTAATACTGATCAAGATACAGATCCGAAAGCACCAGCGCGGCGAGTGGCGCGAGCCACAGGCGGCGGGCGGGGAAGTATGCTGCTCCGCAGAGCACGAGCGCCATGAGGGGAGTCGCGTTGGCGAGGGCGGGTAGGTGGATCGCGGCGATCCGCCAGCCGGCGGCGAGCACGAGTACGATCAGGGCGACGGGCATGGTCGGAGGCTGAGTGGCCGCTCGCGGCGGTTCAAGCGCGCGGATCGTTCCCCGCGTCTTACTGTTCCGCCTCGCGGGCTAGCAACCAGAGCAGATCGGCGAGTCGGTTGATGAACTGTCGCAATTCCGGGCGCAGGTTGCGGCCGGAGGCCGGCAGCGCGGTGAGCCGGCGCTCGGCCCGGCGGCAGTCGGTGCGGGCGACATCCAGCGCGGCCGAGAGCGGATTCGCTCCCGGAGTCGCCCAGCCGTCGAATCGCAGCCCGCGGGCTTCGAGCGTTGCCACGGCTTCGTCGAGGTGCGTGACATCCGCGGTCGATACCTTGGTGAAGGAGGACGCCGCGTAGCGGGCCGCGTCGGATTCGGCGCAGGCGACCTCGCCCATCAGCGCTATGAGGTTGAGTTGCACCGCCTCGATAAGGGTTCGCACATCGGTCGCCCGCGGGTGACCGGCGAGGACCGCCTTCGCGGCGCCCAGCGCGGTGTTCAGCTCGTCCAGCGTCCCTACCGCTTCGATCTGCGGGTGGTCCTTCGCCACCCGCTGCCCGTAGAGCAGGCCGGTGGTGCCGTCGTCCCCTTTGCGCGTTGCGATGGAG